>CAZYMD010000145.1:0-13179 GCA_964649005.1 uncultured Pirellulales bacterium | reverse complement strand
CTGAGCAAATCGGGGTGCGGTTGAGACAACCGGGCGAGGATGAGGCATTCTCCTCGTGGACCGCTTGGTGGACCATGGAAAAGGGACAAGGGCGAGACGCACTCGCTACAAACATGAATCGCACCCGACAAATCGTAAATGTTTCGTTTTCTCTTGACCTAAGCAGCAATAGACGCTTAAATATCCCGGCTTTTGTGGCAAGACAACAACGATTCATGGGAATTCGACAATGAAGATTAGTAAACGAGCTAAAAGTGTGCCTACATCCGCGACAATCGCGGTTACGGCCAGATCGCAGCAACTCAAAGACGAGGGCGTGGATGTCGTCGGTTTCGGCGCCGGTGCGCCGGATTTTGATACGCCGGACTATATCAAGCAGGCCGCTGTCAAATCTCTTATGGCGGGCCAAACGAAATATACTGCCGCGTCTGGAATACTCGAATTGCGCAAGGCCATCGCGGAGAAGCTCAAAAAGGAAAACGGCCTCGATTACACGCCGGAGCAGATCATCGTCAACATAGGCGGCAAACACTCTGTCTATGAAGCGATGCAGGCGGTCCTCGATCCGGGCGATGAAGTAATTCTACCTACTCCTTATTGGGTGACATATCCTGAAACTGTCAAGCTGGCCGATGCGACGGTTAAGGTCGTGCATACAGATCGCAGCAACAGCTACAAGCTGACTCCTGAGCAGCTTGGCAATGCGATTACAGACAAGACTGCGATGCTCGTGCTCAATTCGCCTAACAATCCAGGGGGATTCACATACACACCGCAAGAGTTAGCGGGACTGGCCAAGGTTCTCGAAGGGACTGACGTTATTGTAGTGTCCGATGAGATGTATGAGAAGCTGGTCTACGGGGATACGAAATTCGTAAGTTTTGCCGCACTTAGCGAAGATGCGTACAATCGAACTTTGACGCTGAATGGCTTTAGCAAAGCGTTCTCGATGACGGGCTGGCGCATGGGCTATACAGCGGGTCCTCTGGATGCGATCAAGGCAATGGGGCGGCTCCAGTCGCATATGACTTCCAACGCGGTGACATTCTGCCAGTACGCAGCGCTCGAGGCCCTGGGTCCGCAGGCTGATGAAGCTATCGAGAAGATGAGAGTGGAATTCGAACGCCGCGGCAAGTATATGACCGAAAGGCTTAACCGTATTGAAGGCGTTGTGTGTCCTGAAGCCACCGGCGCCTTCTATTGCTTCCCTGATGTCTCCGCACACTACGGAAGGACAATCGGCGGCGTGAAGATCAACGGCAGCATGGATTTTGCCAAAGCGCTGCTCGAACAGGCCAACGTAGGCGTTGTCCCAGGCTTGCCCTTCGGATGCGATGAGAACGTGCGTTTGAGCTTTGCATGTTCGATGGAGCACATTACCAAGGGACTGGACCGCCTGCAAAAGTGGCTGGCATAGTCGGCAAAACATCACACACATATTTCAGCCAATTTGCAGCGATGTTCCTCAGCCTCAAGTCAGGCATACACGTTGTATGTTTTTGAACCGATACTTTGCTTCCGACTCAGTAGCTCGCCATGTGTGAGATGGAAATTCTTGATTTCAGACGGTCTTTGCGCCAACCTTTTAGTTGTATAATGCGTCAAACATACAGATATTGACAATAGATAGACAGATATTTTGATACGAGGCTTTTGGAGATACAGGTGAGGTTATTCTCGGAGAGGTCCCAGATCAAAGGGATGCTGGCAGGGGATCGCCTGGCCTGTGAGGAGGTGATAAGCCGGAACTACGAGTCGGTTTATCGGTTCATCGTGTGCCTCTGCGGAGACCGGTCTCTGGCTGAGGATTTGACGCAGGAGACATTTGTTAGCGCCTGGGCGGAGATTGAACGTTTCAGGGGCAACTCTTCGATAACTACCTGGCTTCATCGGATTGCATATAACAAGTTCATCGACTCGAAGAGAAGACTCAACGTACAGCAGAAGGCAAAGGCTACGCTTAGTGGGGGTGATTGCTCTGAGGGTGACTGTGGTCCAGACAAAAAGCTGGCCAGAGATGAAGAGATTGGTTTGTTACGCGAGGCTATCGGCTCTTTGGAGTCAGGAGACAGGACGGTTGTTGTCTTGCGATATATCGAGGGCTTTCGGTATGGGCAAGTCGCCGAGATTCTGCAGAAGCCTGTAGGGACGATCAAATGGCAATCGAGTGAAGCTTTGAAGAAACTGAGAATAATTTTGAGTGGCAGGATATAGAGATGCAAACGCACTGCAATTCACAGGAACCGGGCGAGAGAGTATTAAAAGACAGGCTGCGGTCTCTGCGCGAGATTACAGCTCCGGATGGACTCAAGCAGAGACTTCTCGATAGTATCCCCAGCACAAGCAGGCGAAAGGGCTTTAGGCACGGCCGTCATACGCGGACCTGGCAAGTTATTACGGCAGCCGCGGTGGTTCTGTTTGGGGCGTTGTTATTCGTTAAGAACACCGGCTTATCGCCTTTCTCTGCGAGGCTCATCGCAGAAGTCAACGAGACCACACAAGGTCACGCTTCCACCGACCAGAACAGCATTACAGACACCAATGAGGCCAACAGCGTCGGCCAACTCTGAGTGAGAAAGGTCTGGAGGATACCGATTATTTACAATGGCGTGGTATTTGCTTGAAATTGTGCGCGCATCTATTGCGATGTTAGTGTTTGACGAAATGAGGCGCAGGGGTTAACATCTTGTGCCAACGACAATTGTAGCGAAGCCAACGAGGATTCGTTGGGAAGGACGAAACAGGAAAAAGTGATGGCTCAATTAGAGACAATTGAAGAAAAAGGACGTCTGGCTCTATCCGGCAAGCTTATGATTATTGCATGTCTCGGCATGCTTGTTTTTGCACTGCATGCTTGCACGCACATGGTTGCGGCGGGCGATACCTGGGTGGCGATGGCTTGCGGACGCCATTTTGCGAACCATGGAGTGGATACGGTCGAGCCGTTCAGTGCGAATTCGCACAAGCCTGGACCTACGGCTGAGGAGATTGAGAAGTGGCCCGGTTGGGCACAGTGGATTACCGACAAGGTCGGCATCGAGACGGTTAAGAAATGGCACCCTACAGGCTGGGTCGATCAGAACTGGCTTACTCACTGGATTTTCTACTCGCTTGTGCCCAAGTCATCGTATGCCGACGGTTTGAGCTTTACCTCGAACGCTATGGTGTACTGGAAGTTCGCCATTTACATCATAGCCATCGCCTGTATCTTTTATACGGGAGTGCTGCTTGGCGTCAATCCGGCCCTGTCGGCG
Organism: uncultured Pirellulales bacterium; assembly: GCA_964649005.1. Classification (GTDB taxonomy): domain Bacteria; phylum Planctomycetota; class Phycisphaerae; order Sedimentisphaerales; family Anaerobacaceae; genus CAZGMJ01. The sequence goes on along the minus strand of CAZYMD010000145.1, from coordinate 9,925 downwards.
GTTTTCTCGTGTTTTGCGTTGTTCATCGGGCGGTCGTTTATCGATATCAGGCCGGCGGGCTTTTCGAATATGCTGGTGGCTGTTTTCATTCTTATTCTCGCACTAACTACGTACCGGAATTACCTTTATATCTGGCTGATCGTGCCGGTGACGGTCTTCTGGTGCAATGTCCACGGTGGCTATATATATGTCTTTATAATGCTTGTGCCATTCGTAGGCTTAAACGCTGTGACAGCTTTCTCCAGGAAAAGATTCGTTTCTATCGGATTTAAGGGTATCAAGCATACTATTGGGGCAGGGATCGTTGCGTTTGTGCTGATGGTTCTGCTTAACCCGTTCCATCTGACGAACCTGACCCACACATTTGTTATCAGCGTCAGCGAGCATGCGGCGCGGTGGCGTGATATCCATGAGTGGCATCCTGCGTTCAATTGGTCGAATCCGGTTGGTACGGCGGTTCCATTTCTGGTTCTGCTGATGCTGGGTCTGGGATTGACCTATCTCTGGTTCCTAAGCCGGTTCTTGAGGCCGAGATTCCTAAAGGCGCCGAAGAATCATCTTGAGGCGCAGAGAAGTTTTTATAGAATTCTGTCGGCGTTTTTTGGCTATTCGGTTGCGGTTGTCATATTTTGGGTAGTTTTCACCTGCTTATCATTTCTCAATTTGTCTATAGGTGATTTCTTCATTTCCGCATTGTTCGTGGGTATCGTCTTTATCAGTGCTCATAAGAATGTTCATTTCGTATACCTTACGATTCCTGTTGTTTTGCTTGCGTGCTGGTCCGCGAGTGTTGAGCCGACGTTTATGCCTGGCTATGCGGGCCGGTATATCTACCCGTTCTGTCTGCTTCCGACTTATGTCATAGTGCGATTTTTTACACAGACTCTTTCCAAAAAAGACAATGACGGGCCACTGGACATCATATTTGTGGCCGGGACAGCTATAGTTGGAGTAATACTGCTGGTAGTGGCGTTCAATCCATTCGGCTTCGAACAGCCTTTTTGGCACTTCAAACAGTTTCTCGATTTGAAGAGAATGTGGCGTCCTGCGTATGGAACCGAATTAATAGGCAGCGACAGGTATCTTTTTGGGATACTCTATGCTGCGAATATGATGGCTGTCTCCATGTGGTTCCTGATTCCTTATCTGAGGGATTTCTTTGGGCGACGGGATGAAGCGGACGAGCAGGTACAAACGAGCGTATACGAGCCGCCCAGGATCGATTTGGCAATGATCACCATCGCAGCTCTGACTATGTATATGGCGATTCGATCTCGCAGATTTATACCGATAGCTGCAATTGCGGCGTGTCCTGTTGTCTCGATGTTCATCAACCAAATAGTGCGTACAGCATCGGCCTCTCGCTGTTTTCACGAGCTTAACCGTTTGAGCGTTCGGAGAATGACGCCCAATGTTCAGCAGTTCCTGGTCGTGGCCGGCGCAGCTTCGGTCCTTTTCTTCGGGATTTGGTGGGGTCTGAAGTTCAAACGTGTCTATCTCGATCCCTGGCCCGCTGATCCGAGCTACAAGCTGAGCAACGTTTTCATGCGAATGACGGCTTCGGATGCAAAACCTTTCTACGCGATGCGGTTCATCAAGGATAACAAACTAAGCGGCAAGATGCTCAACTACTGGACCGAAGGCGGTTTCATTGCGTGGGGCCAGGAGCCCGATGCGAAAACGGGCAAGACGCCTTTACAGCTTTTCATGGACGGTCGAGCGCAGGCAGCGTACAACCGTGCAACCTTCGACACCTGGACATATACAATGGCCGGTGGACCTGCGATGCAGGAGGTCTATGTCAGACGCCGAAGTGCAACCCAGGCTGATTACAAGGCAGCCGGAGCGTGGATAGGCGAACAGCTCAGAAAGCATAATGTCTGGATAGCCTTGATGCCCGCCGCCCAGTTCGACAATAACTTCGTGCAGAGCATAGAGCAAAATCCTGAATGGCGAGTGGTATTCCTTAATAACAAACAGAAGATATTCGTTGACTATGAGAGCCCAAAGGGCAAGGCGCTTTTCGATGGAATACTCAGCGGGCAAACCGTTTATCCTGACAAGTTCTGTGAATTGCTCACCAAGGGACACTTGCTGTTGACGCATGGTGTGACCATTGAAGACAAGAAAAAGGGGCTCGATTATCAAATTGAGGCATTCAACGAAATGCATTCGCCTGCGCCTATTCTTGACGCGATTCTCATTGCGGCAAGGTATGTGGAATTACGAGCCCGGGTTACGGGGCTCTGCAGGGCGTGGTACGAAGACTTCGCGAAGAACAAAGACAAGTATGCGACACAGAACGGCTACAGACTAAGACTGGAAGCTGCTCGTTTGTCGTGCATTCACCTGCAGAAAATTGCACAAGTACAACTGCAAACGGTCAGGGCCAGGAGGGATGAGGCCGGGATTAAGGAGAGTACAGAGCTGTATAACACCTATACACACAATATTAGACAGTTCGTCAATGAGCGTAATATGATTTCCATGTCGAAAAGGTGGTAGCCAGTGGCAAGGAGCAGCCGGCAGGCAGAACAGACCGATCCGAGTCAGAGAAGAGACGTCTCCGTAAGCGTTTTCTTCCCATGTCACAACGAATGCGATAACATCGGCGGGATCGTGCAAAAAACGCTCGATGTGTTGCAGGGGATTAGCGCCGACTTCGAAATAATAATCGTCGATGACGGCAGTACAGACGACACCGGCAGAACCGCCGACGAAATGGCACGCAGTGATCCAAGGATTAAAGTCGTACACCATAGCAGCAAGCTCGGATACGGCGCCGCATTGCAGTCAGGCTTCAAATCGGCGAGTAAGGAGCTTGTCTTTTACACTGATGGCGACGCCCAGTTTGATGTTGCCGAGCTGCCACCGCTGCTTGATTTGATCGGCCGATACGATATCGTGAGCTGCTATCGGCGCAGGAGGCAGGACAACCTGCTCAGGCGTATCAACGGTTGGGGCTGGACAAAGCTGGTATGCCTGCTTTTCGGAATGAAGCTTCGGGATATCGACTGTGCATACAAATTGTATCGCAGGGAGATATTCGATAATATAAAAATGATCAGCACGGGCGCCCTTATCGACACAGAGATACTGGCTCGCGCCATCCGCAAGGGCTACAGTGTCGTGCAAAGACCGGTGAATCACTATCCCCGTACGGCTGGGGAGCAAAGTGGCGCCAGTGTGGCTGTTATCATTCGGGCTTTCAGAGAATTGCTGAAACTGCGCCGTCAGATATTACAGGAAGGGTGATACGTATGTTGTACCATTGCTGGTCAAGGTTTAGGTGGACGAGTTTATGCACAGGCGAAGAGTAAACCTGTTCATCTATGGGTCTCTGCGAGACCGCAGGATCTTTCAGCCTGTGAGCGGTTTTTCCTTCACGCGGAAGGCCTCGAAGATCGACGGTGAGACGCTCTTTGCCGAACAGGCCCTGTTGCCTCACTATCGCAAGGTCAGCCCTGATAATGTCTATTTCTATGCCGTAGAGGCTCAGAACTCACGTATTGAAGGTCTCGTGATCCACAACGTTCCGGTCTCTTCCATGTACGAAATCGACAAGTACGAGGGCAAGCGATACGAGCGAGAGACTGTGCTTGTCAATACAGCGAGAGGTATTGTAGAAGCGCAGGCGTATCTGGTTAGCCATGAGTCGATGGAAAAGCACTTCGGTGACAGGTTTCACGTCAACCTCATACACGAGCTGTGGCTTCGAAAGCGGATAGAGAGATTTTTGAAAAGACACACACGTCCCGGCGAGCGAACGGCCGATGCCGAGTTAGAGCGACTGGCCCAGAGAGAGCTGCTGGGAACCACAGAACGTGATTTGGTCATGGCTCACTACCATAGCGATGCCGTGAGCGATTTCTACCTCGAACACGAGCTTGACAGGCCCAGACCGAGCATAAAGGCTCTATATGATGATACTCAGGCAAAACCCTACATCAAAAACTATCTGACTCTCGCTATTAAGCAGGTGCTTCTTAACCAGCTTGACGAACGCATCCAGAACCGATACCGTTTTGAACTCGAACATATGCGCACCTCGGAGAGATACTTCGCCAGATCGGTCAGCCTGGTTGCTGCTTTGCGAATGATCAATGCGAGCAAAGAAGCGGTAATGCTCATCGTCGACCGGTGCCTTGAGACGATGGTTGACGGCCGGCACGATTTGATCGATTTTGTGAAGTACGCCGTCCGAGCGGCAAGGAGTATATTCGATGCACGCGTAGCACGTTCACAGCTCGAGCGTATACGCACCAACCTTCATCCTGGCTTGGTGCCACTTGGAATCGAGGTGGAATTGAGCAACGTTGGCGTAGCCGCGGTCGAACCTCTATTTACCGAGCGGAAGGCGTTCGATCCTGTCTACGACGGCTTCCGGTACTTCTATGATTTCAGTCTTGACGTTCTTAGCTGGAAACTGGGCGGTTATATAGACGATCACAGAGGTTCGGCCAGCCCGGGACGCAGAATTGGATTTCTTGAATTGGCTCCGGGCAGGCTGAATATTGCCGGGGAGCTGTCCAGACCGGCCACGGCGGATCCCTGGCTCTTGAACCAGTTGATACAGGAGATTACCAACTTCTATAACGTTCGCCCGCACAGCCTGCATGTGTCCCTGCAGTTGAGAAGAAGGCAGATCAATCAGCAGCAGACTCTACCTCTTGGTTTTGTGAAATGCCTGCTTGTGCTCGGGGGGGGCACTGAATGGAGATGGCCGGGCCGGTTGTGGGTATCACGCATGGGGCATGACGAGATAACGCAAAACAGCTACGGCGAGGAGCTTGTCTTCTGCAGGACCAGCAAGCGTAACTGGTATCTTGGCGGTGATGATATGGCGGACAGGCCACCTGTACAGGCGACAACGCACGTTCAACAGTACAAGTTCATCCGTCTTGCTAAGAGGGCCAACTACGAGCCTCTTATTCTGTGTTTGAAAGGTCTCCAGTTGGCGTACAATCCCGGCGACTACCTTACAGTAGAGCAATTGCGTGATAGTCCGAGGCTGCAACGTCAGTATGGACAGTTGAAACAGTGGGCGACTAATCCGACGGCAATAAGCGCACAGACGATCGGCAGATTCCTGAAAACGGTTCGCTCGGGACTGATGAGCGAGGGACACCACGGGCCCGTCCACGCCCTCCATTACATCGAATGGGCTCTCGACGCACTTGATATTCAACTGCGGATGTTCAACAAGCAAGTGAAGGAATCGACAAACGGATCTTAGTGGCCTTGTTCGTACGGCTTGATGTGCAGCCTGTATGCTTTTCGCCTTTTCAGTTTTCCTATCGCAAATGCCAGCACGTCACTATGATCGAAGGCGATATTGCCGGGCAGGTTACGAATGTCGAACCAGCGAGCTTTTGCCGCGTCATCGCCTGCTTTCGGCTGGGGCTGCTCTTCCAACAGGATGCCCATGAATACAATTGTAATTTGTCTGCCTCGTGGGTCCCTTCCAATATCGCCGAACGTGTGCATTTGCTCGAGCGGCACGCCTGTAAGTCCTGTTTCTTCCTGCAACTCCCTACGGGCAGCATCTTCGAGCTGCTCGTCTAATTCGACGAATCCTCCCGGTATCGCCCACCTGCCTTTGTACGGATCTCTGCCCCGCTCGACTAAAAGCACGCTAACTTTGCCCTGCACCAATGCAAATACCACAGCATCGGTCGTAACCATCGGTCGAGGCCACTCGTATACGTATCTGCCCCTTTCGGCCATGTAACATTCCCTGTCTGAATCCAAATTATCAAGAGAATCTCAATGGAATCCGTTCCGACATCAAGAACCGGGTGTGCCTGAACTCTCAGGTGGACAAGTCAAGAGTCCGTCCACACTTCGGGCAAGCGACCGTTTTCTTCTTGAAAGAAGGTGGAACCTTGAACTTAAGACCACATGCGCAGGTTAAAAAGGCGAATCCATTGGCCTTTCGCATTATGTCGCCGACCTGATGCATCTGGTTTTCGAGTCGCTGCTGTTTTTGGACTTTCGCCTCTGCCTGACGTATTTCGACTTCTTCGCTCGTTAAAGCGCTTGCTGGAACGGGAGCTCTGGTTTTAGTGACTTCAGAGAAGGCATTGGAATAGTCTTTGAATGATGCGCCGTGAGTCATATTGCGGAGGATTCGTATACGTTCGGAGATGGGCGGATGAGTGCTCGTCAGGTCGGACAGCTTTATCTGTTTCTTTTTTTTGAACGGATTGACGATATACATCGGTGCGTTGGCTTTGTTCACTGATGCCAGTTGAGGCGATGTATCTCCTGCGATTTTCTCCAAAGCGCTGGCCAGGCCTTCAGGGTATCGTGTAAGCCTTGCAGCGCCTGCGTCTGCGAGATACTCGCGCCTCCGGGAGAGGGCGAAGTAGAGCAACTGCGCCATTATCGGCGCGAGAATGGCTGCAAGCAGGGCTATGACCATAAATACAATCTGGGCCTCTCCTCCACCTTTGCCGCCTGAGGAATACCTTCGACGCGAGCCCATCGAGCTGTAAAACATTCCGCGCAAAAACACCTGTGAGAGAATGACTATAGAGCCAAGCATTACTCCTGCCATTGTGACGAAAAGGATGTCACGGTTGACTATGTGGCTCATCTCGTGGGCAATTACACCCTGAAGCTCGTCACGGTTTAGCTTGGCGAGCAGCCCTGCGGTGACTGCGACCGATGCGGTCTGAGGATTTCTTCCAGTGGCGAAGGCGTTGGGAGCGGGATCGTTGATAATGTAGATCTTGGGCATTGCGGGCAGTCCTGCGGCGATCTTCATTTCTTCCACGATGTTGAACAACTGCGGATGTACATCATGTGTGACGAGCTTGGCGCCGCTTGCGGCCAGGAATATCTGATCGCCGCTCGAGAAGCTTATTAGCATCAACACAAGCCAGACCACTGTAGCGATAATCAGGCCGTAAAAGCCTCCATCGGCGCCCACGAAGCCCAAGCCAATCACAAACCCAAGGAGCAACAGCACAGCCGCCATTGTCATCATCAGGATTACTGAGTTGCGCTTATTTGCTCGTATCAGTTCCCACATGGTTGATGGCCGGTTGTCAACTGAAGCTTACCTTTGGAACCTCTCGTTCTGCTGCGCTTTCGATCTCGAAGAAGTCGCGTTTTGAGAAGCCGAACATTCCTGCGATGATGTTCGATGGGAACATCTGGGTCTTGTTGTTGAAGAACAGGACCTGATCATTGTAGCTCTGCCTGGCGAACGAAATCTTGTTCTCAGTGCTGGTCAGCTCTTCCTGAACCGCGAGGAAGTTTTGATTCGCCTTCAGCTCAGGATAGTTCTCAACAACGAGCATGAACTTGCTCAATGCACCAGCTAATGCGCTTTCGGCCTTGCCAGCTTCGGCAACTGAATTGGCTCCCATTGCCTGGCTTCGGGCCTTGGTGATCGACTCAAACGTCTCTCGTTCATGGTGCATGTAGCCCTTGGCTGTCTCGACCAGATTCGGAATCAAGTCGTGACGGCGTTTGAGCTGAACGTCAATCTGCGACCAGGCGTTGTCAACCTGGTTGCGAAGACGGACCAGCGAGTTGTAAATGCCGATTACGAAAAGCCCGATCAGAACAATAAAACCTGCGAATATGGCAAAAATAATCAGTGCTGGTCCCATTTTTTTTCTCCTGTTTTAATCCAAGCCCGCGTAGGGCTGCTACGACTTCTTCTTCATAATAACCACGGCAATAAGAACGATTACACCGACAGCGATACAAATAATACTTGTTGTACTCATAGCAAACTCCTTTTCTTAAAAAGCGTGCTCTGACGTCTACATGCTGGAACGCACCAGCGATGATTTATTTGATCAGCGATAGTATCGTGGCCCACGCAGTGGGACATTGCCTTCAATCAGCTATTCCTTTATCAAGTTGTTCAGTTTTAGTCTGTCTATCAGTCTATTTCGTGTGGCCGAACATGTCAGCCAGCAATTTCTGGATTTTGTTGTCTGCGTCAAGTTGGGCGCGATCGAAAATATCCTGTAATTCGCCTTTATCAAACCATAAACCGTGATTCTTCCTGCACCTGTCTATAAGCAGTTCTGGCAAGGACTTGCCTACAACGATTTTATTCATTTTCTTATTACAGATGGGACATCTTCTTGGCTTCTCGGAGCAAGTCTGACAAAGCTCGAAAGAGTCAATCAATCCCTGTGCGCGCTGCAGGTCGCCAAGCAGCATCTCCAGCTCACCACGGTCGAGCCAAATACCGCCACAGTCGGTACAGTAGTCGATCTCGACATCATCGAGTTCGAGTGTTATCATTGCGTTATTGCAAACGGGGCAATCCACAGGCCAAGTTCTCCAGTCATCCCGGTCGGGATCGAATCAGCGCCGGTAGGCTTTTTTAAGCCGCTGCCATCCATTAAGACGCAGCACACACGAAAAGATTTTGTAAAAAGATCGAAATGCCCATCATTTTGCCTGCGATTCAGCTTGTGATGTGCAACGATCTTCTCCAATCCTAAACACACGATCCAAGTCAAGCCGGGTAATAATGATATGTCGGACTGTCCATGGTGTCAAGAGTGTCCCACGGAATCAAGTAAGTGGCAGCTTGTCCTTTCAAATTGGTGCAGCGGTTCCATAGCCTATTTTCCGGCTACTTCTGAGAGTTGGTGTAGTGATCCGCTTTTAGCTGTCGAAACGCTGGCTCGGCCAATTGGCTGCTTCGAATGAGTATATTATAGGGCATTGGATCGAGCATAGTTGTTTTGAAACCGGTTGCGAAAAGAGCTTGAGAATAGGCGTTATTGGCTGAAACGCGTGGATTTGTACTTGTATATTCTTGATTTAGCGAGGGAATAATGGTTAGCGACTGTGGGCTTGGACAGAAAATGAGAGGCATTTGTTCTTGACGGGGGCCGGGTGATTTATTATTGATTAAGGGGTATTGACTCCGGTGAGTTCGGGGAGTTGGGGACGTTGCTATATGATAATTGATTGTCATACACATATTGATTGTGGGACTGATGTTCCAGAGACAGCGGACCATCTGGCCGCGGCGCAAATGGTTGACGTATGCGTTGTGTTGGCGGGATGCGAAGACGGCAGCGAAAAGGTCAATAAAAGACTGGCCGACTATGTCGGCAATCATCGCGAGAAGATGGTTGGGTTTGCGGTTGTTGAACCGACAAAGGACAATATAGGCCTTGCCGATCTGAAGCCCATGAAAGAGAAAGTGGGATTCAGAGGAACGGTTCTGTACTGTTCGGCATGTGGTTTCCATCCTGCGCACAGCAGAGCGATCAGGTTCTACGAGGTCGCTCAAGAGCTTTGTCTACCGGTGTTCTTTCACAACGGTGGCAGCGAGTTGAAGGCTGAAGCAGTTCTGGAATACGCACAGCCGTATTTGTTGGATGAGATTGCCCGAATGTTCCCTGGTTTGAAAATCATCATCGGAAATATGGGTATTCCTTTTGTGGAGCAGACTCTGTCGATGGTGGCCAAGCACAAGAATGTGTACGCGGATCTTACGATGCGTCCCAGCAGTGTATGGCAGCTTTACAATACAATTGTGGCGGCGCACGAGCGTGGGGTAATGGACAAATTGTTGTTTGGCAGCGGATTCCCTCTTGGTAACGCTCAGCAGTGCATGGAGACTCTTTTGGGTTTCAATATGCTGCTGGCCGATACGAATCTTCCTGGTGTGCCGCGTAACAATATACGCGGTGTCATCGAGCGTGATACTCTGGCTGTGCTGGGCATACAAGGGGCAATACCGGAAAGTGTCGAGGCCAAGGTCGAGAATAGTGAAAATGACGGGAAACAAAAGAAGAAAAGGGATAAGGTCAGGGAGGAAGGGCCGGCTTCCGGCTAATAATCCCGATTCAGTTTAGGTTCCCGTTACGCCGGTGTTTGACAATAGTGAACTTTGATGCATCAGGATTTGATTGTTTTGGCATCATACGTTCGGGCG
>CAZYMD010000144.1:0-13292 GCA_964649005.1 uncultured Pirellulales bacterium | reverse complement strand
CTTCTGATAGGATCGAGAATCATTCTCTTAGAACTGGGCGAGGAAACGCAGGTCGTTCTCGAAGAGCAGGCGAATGTCGGTGATGCCATACTTGCGCATGGCGAGGCGTTCGATGCCGAAGCCGAAGGCCCAGCCTGTGTATTTCTCGCTGTCGATGCCGACGGCGTCGAAGACGTTGGGATCGACCATGCCGCAACCGCCCATCTCGACCCAGTTTTCGTTGCCGGACTTGTCCACGAGAAGCAAATCCACTTCGGCGCTTGGCTCAGTGAAGGGGAAGAAACTGGGGCGGAACCGCCACTTGGTTTCGGGGCCGAAGAAGGTATGAATGAATTGCTCGATGGTGGTTTTCATATCCACCATGCTCACGCCTTCATCGACAACCAGGGCTTCGAGTTGGTGGAACATGAACATGTGCGTCGCATCGACGGTATCCGGCCTGTATACGCGGCCCGGCGCGACGATCCTGATAGGCGGTTTGGTGTTCTCCATCACGCGAATCTGAATCGTGGAGGTCTGGCTTCGCAGAAGCGTGCTGTCGTCAATGTAGAAATTATCCGAAGGATCCCTTGCAGGGTGCTCCGGTGGGATATTCAGAGCGATAAAGTTGTGCCACTCATCCTCGACTTCAGGACCATAGGCAATTGCGAAACCCATTCGGCCAAAGATCTCAAGCAATTCATTCAGGGTTTGCGTTATAACGTGGCCTTTACCGATGGATACGGGCTTGCCCGGTAAGGTCACGTCGGTCAGGATTTTCGTAGCGGACTTTTCGGATTCGCTGAGCTTGCTCTTGAGCTTCTCAAAAGCTGCTGAGACCTCGTTCTTGATCTTGTTGGCGAGCTGGCCGCCTTTGGGTTTCTCTTCTCGCGGGAGTTTGCCGATCTCGCTGAGCATCTGCAAAACCAGACCCTTACGTCCTAAGTACTTGATGCGGAATTCCTCAAGACTTTTGAGGTCAGAGACGTTTTTAATGTCTGCCAAGGCCTCTTTGCCTATTTTTTCAAATTGCTCAAGCATTTGTGGTCAATGATGTACAGAGTGCTCGTTAGCGTGCTGCCTAACCGTGTGCGGAACGCCGGCGGTCTAAGCTTGCAGCGCGGCCTTGACGGTATCGGCAATGGTGTCGAATCCGGCAGGATCAGCAATGGCAATCTCGCTCAGCATTTTTCGGTTAAGCAGGATGTTGGCCTTCTTGCAGCCGTTGATGAACTGGCTGTAACTGATACCTCGCTGTTTGCAGGCGGCACTCAGCCGGGTGATCCATAGACCACGGAAATCACGTTTTCTGCGTCGCCGGTCGGTGCGGGCGTTGACTTGCGCCCTGACAACAGCTTCTTTAGCCAGGCGGTACAAGTGGCCGGCGGAGGCTCTATGGCCCTTTACTGCACTGAGGATTCTCTTCTTTGCGCGGTGTCTTGCAGCGCCTTTTCTTACTCTTGGCATATCAGCTTTCCTTGAATTGTGTTTGTGAATTCTACGCTTGCTGGCGGCAGCTGAATTGTAGCCGAGAAGCAAGGCGGTTTAATTCAATTATCTACCAAATGTTTCTGCTCATACCCAAACCGTCCAATACCGGACCACACACATGCGCACCTAACGCTATGTTATGACAGCACTTAGCAGCCCAATATGGTGCAATACTTCTTTGCCAGAGCACCACCTACGACTGCTGAGCTGCCGATTCTTCTGCGTCGCTTGGCGTTCTTGCTGCTCATCAGGTGGCCTGCACCGGCGCGTTTGCGCTTTATCTTGCCGGATGCAGTCACTTTTACTCTTTTACTTAAGCCCTTGTGGGTCTTCTGTTTAGGCATTAAAGTCAATCCTTCATAACAACTTCTGTGTGGTCGTCTCAGGTACGAAACATATTAGTTTAGAGCATTTTTGCCGATTGTCAAGGATTTGCATGGAAAACCAATGAAAAAGAATCAGGCTTTGTGGAAGGATTTGTTGGTCAGAATATGTGCTGTTGTATATATTCGGAGCCGGGATTCCACTATGCTATGCATCGCATAGTGGAATTGCAATCGGGAACTCCTCACCTGCAACAGATGTACAGTCCATCCCCTCATACATCCCATAGTCGTCCCTATTGGCTGTATAAAAGACAACCACCACCTGCATTTGGATTGGCTCCGCGAAATGCGTTAAATATGCAGAAAAACTATTTTTCCGCCAACGGCTGCTCGCCGAAAATAGCCCGAAGACAAAGCTATACCGACATTATTTGGGCACAAGCAGAATAGTCATTCGCCTGCCAGCCATTTTGCCGGGTCTTTCAATCTTGGCCAGCTCATCGAGGGATTCTGCAATGGCGGTAAGAGCTTCGTAGCCCTGCTCTCTGTGCAACATCTGACGACCACGGAAGAACATCGTGAACTGAACTTTATGGCCTTTTCCGAGAAATTCCCGGGCGTGATTGACCTTGATTTCCAAATCGTGCTTGTCAGTCTCTGGCCTAAGCCGTATTTCCTTGAGGGTGGCGCTATGGCGCACGCTGCTCTTGTGTGCCTCACGAAGCTTTCTCTTCTGCTCGTACAGCCACTTGCCATAGTCCATTATACGACAAACGGGCGGATCGCTCGTCGGAGCTACTTCCACCAGGTCCAAACCGACCTCGCGGGCCATACTTATAGCCTCAAAACGTTCTACAACTCCGACTTGATTGTCCTCGTGATCGATCAGACGAACTTTCTCCGCCTTTATACCGCCGTTCACCTTTAGTGCTTGCCTACTTATAGTCTCTCACCTTTCCTTTCTTAAAATAACAATTTTCGAGCGTCCTTTACAAACGCTCACGAAGTACGATTTAATTATAGGGCACAATATCAAAATCCCAAAGCAATTTCTTTGTCGCAGACTTTTCTGCCTGCCACACTGAGGAATTCGTCAAGGCCAATGGATTTGGTGTCGCTCGTTGCCCGGACTCTAATGTTGACAGTGTTGGTCTCGGCTTCTTTAGGACCCACAACAAGCATATAGGGCACTTTTTCAGCATGAGCCCTGGCAATCTTGGCGCCTATTTTCTCGTCAGAGGCGTCGATGCTAACACGGAAATTGGCCTGCTTAAGCCTGTTTTCAACAGTTTCGGCGTACTCGTTGGTCTTCTCGCTGATAGGCAGCACTCGAACCTGTTCCGGAGCCAGCCATAGTGGGAAGGCCCCAGCGTAGTGTTCGATCAGGATACCAATAAATCGCTCGAAAGAGCCAAGAACCGCCCTGTGAATCATTACCGGGGTTTTCTCTGTATTGTCGCTGTCGGTGTAGACCAGACCAAACCGCTGTGGCATGGAGAAATCCAGTTGGATCGTACCAAGCTGCCATGACCTCTTGAGGCAGTCTCTTATGTGAAAGTCGATTTTGGGCCCGTAAAAGGCCCCATCGCCAGGATTTACCTGATAATCTATACCCTTGTGTTCGAGCGCATCCCTGAGGGCGTTAGTGGCTACTTCCCAAATATCGTCGGAACCTATGTGTTTCTCAGGCTTGGTGGACAGTTCAATGTGGAAATCCTCGAAGCCAAAGGCCCTGTACAATTCGAAGGTAAGCTCGATAACCCCAATGATTTCGGCTTCGATCTGGTCGGGCACACAAAAAATGTGGGCATCATCCTGTGTAAACTGACGCACGCGAAACAGGCCATGCATCACACCGCTTGCTTCGTGCCTGTGGACAAGCCCTAATTCGGCCACACGCATCGGGAATTCACGATAGGAGTGTTTTCTCGTCTTGTAGACCAGGCAGCCGCCGGGACAGTTCATAGGTTTGATCGCATAAGAGGTATCATCAAACCTGGTGAAGTACATATTCTCTTTGTAATTATCCCAGTGCCCGCTTTTATGCCAAAGATCTTCGTTCAAGATAATGGGCGTTTTTATTTCTTCATAGCCATATCTGAGGTGAACGCTGCGCCAGAAATCGACTATCGAATTCCAGATGACCATGCCCTTTGGGTGCATGAACGCAAATCCGGGGCCGGCATCATTAAAGCTGAACAGATCAAATTGCTTGCCGAGGACACGATGGTCTCTTTGCCTGGCCTGCTCAAGCCTTTCCAAATACTCATTTAGTTCCTTGTCGTTGGGCCAGGCGGTGCCGTAAACACGCTGGAGCATCTTCTCAGTAACATCCCCATGCCAGTAGGCGCCCGCAACTGACATTACCTTGGAAGAGCCGATCCTGCCGGTACTCGGAACGTGCGGACCCCGGCAAAGATCTTCAAAACCATCGCCGTGCGAGTAAAAGGTCATTACATCGCCTTCGGCGCGATTGATATTATCGGTCTTATATTTGTCGTCCTTTAGCTTCTCAAGAGCTTCGGCGCGGGACATTTCCGTCCGAACGAACGGCCTGTCGGACTCCACAATCCTGCGCATTTCAGCCTCGATTCGCTCGAAATCCGTCGGGCGAATGGGCTCATCCAGGTCAACGTCATAGTAAAATCCGTCCTCGACGGTCGGTCCGTACACAAGCTTTGTATCAGGCCAGATTCGACAAATGGCCTCGGCCATGACGTGCGCACAGCTATGCCTCATCAATTCAAGGGCTTCGCTGTCTCTGGCGGTGATGATTTGAACATCTGAATCGCCGTTTATAGGCGTAGAGAGGTCTGTGAGTTGGCCGTTTATTCTCGCCGCCAGAGCGGCTTTTGCCAGTCCGGGCCCGATCTGCCCGGCCAGCTCCTTCGCAGTCGCACCGTCAGATATTTCAATAATGCTGCCGTCAGGCAGAGTAACTTTTGCCATAAATCAATCCAAAAAACCCAGTCTTTACGTCTCCATCAGCGAATCAATCGGCCCGTAGAATACCATCGAGTCACTGTGTTCCTTCACAGAGGACAGTATACGCAAACTGTCACACAAGCCGAAAGCATCAGCCGGAAGTCCAGATTCGCATCAACTACCGACCGCTGTAGGTTCTCTCCACTTATAGGACGGCAATTGAAAACTGTCAATAGTAATTATCGGCAAATTGCTCCTTGTTATCAAGGCAACTTTCGTGTATAATAAGACAACCATTATGGGACCTGGACTATCAGGAGGGTCGAATGGACGTAAATCTGGTTCTTTTTAAGAAGAACGGGTCAAAGAAAAGTTTCTCGCTCCCGAGCAATGCTACCGTTATAGGCCGTCGTCACGACTGTGACCTTTATATTCCATTGAAGCCTGTTTCGAGGAAGCACTGTGAGTTGAGCAAAAATGATGGCATGCTCCGCCTTCGCGATCTGGGATCCAGAAACGGCACTTATGTAAACGGCGAGCGTGTAGACGAAAAGCCAATCGTAGCGGGTGATTACATTCAGATACCGCCGATAACTTTGCTGGTCCAAATTGATGGCGAACCCGCAAAAATCGTTCCGCCTACCCCGGCAGAGGAAAGGGCCCCTACGGTAAAGAAAAAGGCCGTGGAAAAGAAGCCGCCGGAGCAGGAAGAGCCCCCGGCCCAACCTGACCTGGACGATAGTTTTGCCGATCTCGATTTCGAAGGATCTGATTCGTTCCTGGATGACCTCGAAAACCTTTAAGCCCTTCAGGAGCGTGACAGTGGGCATCACGTTACAAGCGATGCTATATTAGCAATCGCACATCCAACCACAGCATGAACTCGTGTCGGTTGATCTTGAATCCTCGAATACAAATGGGTATCATGTTCTGCGAACCGAGCAGGAGCAGTTCTCGGGCAGTGAAGCCAGTACGAACCGATGCTCTCTTCTCATACTGAGATTCGGTGACTCATATACTACGGCCGCAATAAAGCAGGTGTTTAATCAATGAAGGCAACTGTGTCGTTAGCATTGATTGTGTGTGCATATCTTATTGTGGCCGATGGTGCATTTGCCGGTAATAGTAATAACGATTCTCATGGACCAATCGCGCATTGGACATTCGATAAACTCACAGACGGGATATTCGCAGATTCTGCTGGGGGACGGCTTGACGCACATTGTGAGGTAGGTGCTTCGGAAGGTAAGGGCATATTGGGTCGCGCTGCGATGCTTGAGGGCCGATCGATCATCCACATCAAAACCGATGAGGCATTCGACAATCTGCCTGCACTGACGATCTCCGCATGGATCAAGCCCAAAGAGCTTTCCGATTACAAAGAGATATTCCGAAAAGAAGACGCAGACAAACGAATTCTATTCTCCTTTCAGGGCAGTGGCAGGATACTGTCACTGGGACTCAATATCGAGGGAACTGGTTATGGGGAGCTGGATGCCCAGGTCGATCCGGCGACGCTGACGGACTCTCAATGGCGCCATGTTGCGGGCACGTTTGACGGTATAAAGATGCGAGTGTATCTCGATGGCGTGGAGATAGGCTCGCTTGACAGGCCGGGTCGGATTCTTTCTGGGGGCGGTGCGGATGCCTTTATCGGATCGCTTGGGGGACAGGGCGAGTTTTTTCAAGGAGCCATAGACGATCTGAGGATTTACAACGTTGCGCTTAAAGCTTCAGAAATCGCCGGATTGTTCGTGGAGGGACTCTCTTCGATTGAAGGTTATCAAGAGCATGTCAGTAACATATACGAAGAGAAAACAACTTTCGCAGAGACTATGGCGACAATGCGAAGAAACATTCTGGCCAACAAAGGTCAGTCGCCCGATATTACGATCAGGATTATTCAAACCAAACTCGCGGTTAAATTTGGCGATGAGTACGCCGAGTTTTCCAGCATAACAGAGGGCCAGGCCTTCAGGTATCTTGCAGCGAAAGACAATTCATGGAATCTGAAACAGGCGGGCCGGCTGATCGAATTATTATCAGAGTACAAGCCGCTTACTGAGCAGCAATGGGCAATGGTAACGCAAACCGAGCGGGATAAGTGGGGGCAAGTCGAACGCTTGGAGAAGAAGTTCGAACGCTTGAAGCAAATCGGGCAGGCAGGAACATCCGAGCCAGGCTGGATCGAGCTTATGCTCGAAGCAGGCAGGCGCATAATCCACAGACCTGTGCAATACGAGGCCGTTGCACCTTATGTCACGCCATACACTCCTGAGACGCGCGATTACTCGCCCGAGCAGGCGAAGGAATTATTGAAGCGTGATTACCTACACCAGGCCGATGGAGCGGTGACAGCAGAAAAAATAAATAATGAAATCCGCTGGGCACGAGAAGCAGCTGCAAGGATAATGCGAGATCACGAAGGCAAAGTAGGTTTCTCAAAAGAATTGGCCCAACTCGACGCGATACAAACACAGATCGCGACTGGCGCCGACGAAGAATTGTACATTGAGGTCCGCCTGATCAAACGACGAATAATGTTCAGCGACCCGGCGATTGACTTCGAGAGTATCCTGTTTATCGACATCCCCTGGCCCGCCGGCTCCGAGCCGCTGCACGAAACACGCCACAGGCTTGGGTATATGGCGGTCCCTGGCGGGAGATTGATGACTCTACACGGTCTGTCGCCTGAAGGGCATGTAACCAAGCTTATGCCGCAAGAGCCGCTTCACGGAACATTCTGGAGGCCCGACCTGTCGTTCGACGCAAAGCGTGTGCTGTTCTCGTTTCACCCCGCCAACGAAAAAAATTTCCATCTTTACGAAATCGGCATAGACGGATCAGGATTGCGCCAAATAACCAACGGCATCTACGACGACGTCGATCCGATCTACCTGCCCGACGACGAGCACATTATCTTCGCCAGCACGCGAGGTCATAACTACGTTCGCTGTATGCCACCGACGAATTCATTTACCTTAACAAGGTGCGATCTTGATGGCACGGACATGTACATCATCTCCCGCAACATCGAGCCCGACTATTTACCTGCGATGCTTGATGACGGTCGCGTAATCTATACCCGCTGGGAATACACCGACAAACCGCTATGGCGCGCCCAATCGCTATGGACGATGAATCCCGATGGCACACGGGCGGCGACATTCTGGGGCAACCAGAGTGTGTGGCCCGATCTGCTCAAGGATGCCAGACAGATACCGGGCAGCAGCAGAGTTATGTTTACAGGCTCCGCCCACCACAACTGGTTCGCAGGAAGCATAGGAATCGTTGACACTCGAAAAGGACTCAACTTCCCCAAGGGCCTCACGAAGGTAACCGCAGAAGTGGAGTGGCCCGAATCCGGCAACGGCCCGGTTGATCCGGTAGAGTCTCAAAACTACCACCGCAGTGGAACGTATCGCGCCTATCAGGCGCCGTACCCTCTCAGCGAAGAACTATTTATGGTCTCAGCCGACAGAAATGGCAAATTCGTGCTTTATTTGATGGACGTTACAGGCAACAAAGAGCTGATCTATGAGGGCGCACACAATATTCTGCACGCCATCCCTATCAAGGCCCGGCCAAAACCAACCGTAATTCCCGACGTCGTCAAATGGCCTACTTTGGCCCGGCGTCTCAACCCGGAGCCTGGAATTATTTACAGTAACAACGTATACGAAAATGCAGGCGAGACGCTCAAAGGCAAAGCAAAATATCTTCGCATCCTTTCTATGGACGCCAAAACATACAGCTACTGGTACAAGCGGCCCTACGCCTCGACCGGGCCGGTAGTTTCCATGATCTCCTCTGAAGGAGTCAAACGCATTCTCGGCACAGTGCCCATCGAAGAAGATGGCTCCCTCTCATTCAAAGCTCCCTCAGGCAGAGGACTCTACTTCCAACTGTTAGACGAAGAATACAGGGCGCTTCAGACCATGCGATCCGTTACAGGCGTCATGCCCGGAGAAATCAGGGGCTGTGTAGGATGTCACGCAATGCACAGCGTTGCGCCAATAAGCGAAGGCGTTGCGAAATCGTTCAGACGCGAGCCTTCCGTGATAACCGCCCCGCCCTGGGGCGACTCATCGGTAAGTTATGAGAGATTCGTTCAGCCGGTTTTGGATAAATACTGTGGAGACTGTCACCAGGGTCAGGGCGAAGCGAGAAAGACACTCGACCTTACACAACGGCCCGGATTCCTGATGTTCGATGAGCCTTACGTGCATCTAACAGGAAGACCAACATGGGGATCACCGTACAAACCTCCTGAGAACCCCCCGCCCGGGTTCGGGATCGCCGACACGATACTCGTTGAGGCGTACGACCAGCGAGATCCTCTCGCGTATGTTACGCCTGAGCCGATGACAAGACTATCTTATAAAAGTCGTCTAATCGACATTGCATCGAGCGGCAAGCACTACGACGTAAAGGTGGATCAAACGAACCGACGAAAGTTGATTGCGTGGGTCGATACGATGTGCCCTTATCGGGGAGATGAGGAAGTCAGGGAGATTGAGGACCCGGTATTTCAGGGAATTGATTGGCTGTCTATCCGGCCTCAGATAAAGAACGCTCCTGTCGTAGTGAGGCCAGGGCCGGTCGGCCACGACATATAGGTTCTGTAGAACAGAACGCTATTGGAAAAAGTGTCGCACGGAGCACGGTTAGGATAATATGAGCGTAAGAAGGCAAAAATCGCTCCATCCAATAAATCGCCCCACAATCTTTGGGACGATTACAATAAGATTACTTGCTTGCCTGGCTCAATGAAATATGCTACTATCAATTTGAAATAAGTTTCTACTTTATAGTAAGTTGCGGTATGAGAGGTAGTATGCTTATACTTAACCCTATCCAATGGTTTGGGAGCCTTGTGTTGGGGCTGGCGGATGAAGGGCACTCAGTAATGTCAGCCGCGTTGCCTTTTAGCCCGATTAAACTCACAGTCCTCATCGTGTGGGTGTACATCTGTGTGTACCTGGTTCAGTTCGTACAGTTCAGTCCTTTGGTTCCGAAGCAATACAAACCGGCCGCATATATCGGAATGCTTTTGGCGGGGCCTGTGCTTTTTCTCGTGTTAGTGGTGATCGATGCTGCAAAAAAATCTGGTTCCGGATCATTTAATTTCTTCGAGTCCATCAGGCATTACCTCGGAACCGTTCGATACACCAGCCACAAAGATCCAACAGCGATTCAGCTTTTCGACTCATCAGGCAGGAACATAAACGAGATATACGGTCACAGTCAGAGCAAGCGTCAGGCCAAACGCATTCTGAGCGTCACAGAGGAGATCGTCTCAGAGGCCCTCGAGCAGCGAGCAAGCGACATTCTAATCGACGGTCGAGATGAATCCGTCTACACAATCAGGTTCCGCATCGACGGTGTATTGCACATCGCGCGAGAGATGCCTACAGAAACATGCAAGGCCGTGCTCAACAGCATCAAGGCGGTTTCGAGCATGGATATCTCCGAAAAAAGGAGGCCGCAGGATGGAGCGTTCATGGCCAAGAAGGAGGATATGACGGCCTCGTTCAGGGTCGCCAGCGCCGGCGCTCTTATGGGTGAAAAACTCTCGGTTCGTGTGCTCAACCAAAATGCGGGAGCACTTCGGCTTCGTGATGTCGGCATAACGAAGAAGCAATACGTAATTTTACAAAAGGCTCTTAAGCAGCCGGCTGGAATGATTCTGATGTGTGGCCCGACTGGCAGCGGGAAGACAACAACGCTTTATGCGATGCTCAATGAGATAGACAGATCGACAAGGAACGTAATCACAGTCGAAGATCCAATCGAGGCGATGCTGCCCAACGCCAGCCAGCTTGAAGTCAATACCAAGGCGGGAATCACGTTTGCCAAAGTCTTGAGGAGCATCCTCCGGCAGGACCCCGATGTGATATGCGTTGGCGAGATACGCGATGAGGAGACGGCGGAGATCGCCCTGCGAGCTGCACAAACGGGCCACCTCGTATTGGCGACCATACACTGCGACAGCAATGCCTCAGCGGTAGTCAGACTTCTGGATTTGGATATCTCGTCGGTTCTAATGGCGTCCGGATTAAGCCTGCTTATATCACAGAGGCTTGTCAGAAAACTCTGCAAGCAATGCAAGAGGCCCGCCAGGTTAAGCGAGTCTCTAAAACACGAATTTCAGGATAAGAAAATAGACTGTTCGAAGATGTTCGAAGCTGTCGGCTGCGAAGCCTGCCGTGGGACGGGCTATTCGGGCAGAACCGCAATATGCGACCCGATGGTTGTGACAGACGATGTAAAAAGCGATATAGCCGAGAACAAGTTATACGTAGCGGAACTGAGAAGCAAAGGAAACAAGCAGGGAAAGGTCCACCTGCGAAGAGAAGGACTCAAAAGAGTTGCGGCGGGTATCACAAGCCTTGACGAGCTCAAGCGAGTGGTGGGTTAGAACTTATGGTGTTTTGGATCGGGATATTGGTTGGCGGCTTATTCGTCTGGCTGGCGTTGAAGAGGGGCTTTCTGGTGACGTGGACGGCGCTGTTCAACACTGTAGTGTCGGTTTACATAGCAATCTTCTCAACCCCATATATTGTAGAAGCCGTGCCTGCTGCAGCACAGACATCCTGTGGCTATTGCTTTACTATGGCCGCCACGGGAATCGGCGTCTTCCTAATCCTTGGCGGCATTTCCTACGCATTCCTGACAGGCAGATTCAAGGTCGCATTCCCTAAGATATTCGACTACGTAGGCGCCGGCGTGTTCGGATTTCTGACCGGGATGCTCGTTTGGAGTTTTCTCATTCTGGTAGTGTCTGCGGCGCCGATTTCAGAAAGCACCTTGGCCAGGGAAACCGGGATCAGCGGCGAGACGCAGCAGGCTCATGCACAATACATCTGCTGGTGGTGCGATATGCTCAACGCCATAGTAGGACATGGCGATGATGGCAGCTCGACAGAGCAGATAATCGCTCGAATCGCCCAGAATGTCCGCAACATGAAGCAGGCCGGTAATGCCGACCCAAACGATCCCAATGCCCCGCAGGGTGCAATTAAAACTCGCGAGAATCGTCAGGGCATCGGGCAGGAGCCGGATGGGCAGGAATTGCCATAGCACGGTCCGCCTGCACACGTCTCACATGAACGCGCATCGGATTTACCCTGCCCCACTGCGAAGCCTGAAAGCAGTTTCTCCAGGTCGGTGCTGCCGCACTTCTGGCATTTATGATTTTGCCGCCCACGGGTCTTTTCCAAAAACTCCATTGC
Source organism: uncultured Pirellulales bacterium (assembly GCA_964649005.1). GTDB lineage: Bacteria > Planctomycetota > Phycisphaerae > Sedimentisphaerales > Anaerobacaceae > CAZGMJ01. The sequence goes on along the minus strand of CAZYMD010000144.1, from coordinate 1,336 downwards.
GTGGCCGCACTTATTGCACTTGTATTCAAAAATAGGCAAAGTTCGACCTCCTTGGTTATATCATCTGTATTCAGCGCATATAGTATTGTAGCGACAGCAGTCGCTCTTCTTGATTTGCAGTCTATTTGATTTCGAACTCCTGTGAGAGGCTGCTGACGGCGACTTTGAACTTGCCTGGTTCGATAACCGGCTTATTGTCTCGGCCTATAAACGCAAGATCGTCCCAGCCTAACATGAATATGACGGTCTTGCTCTGGCCGGGTTCGAGGCTGACTTTCGTGAAGCGCTTTAACGACTTTACCGCCGGGGTAACGCTTGCGACAAGGTCAGAGAGGTAAAGCTGCACTATTTCCGAGCCCGCGATCTCACCCGTATTACTGAGATCGACGCTGACGGTTACAACTCCGCCCTCGGTCATCTCGGTCTTATCGAGAATAAGGTTGCTATAGGCGAAGGTGGTGTAGGACATGCCGAAACCGAAGGGCCACTGCGGATCGTACTTGTTGCCGCCCTTTTCCTCGCTGGGCTTATGGTCGTAGCAGACGTGATACGATGCCCACTTTGGATAGCTGAACGGCAGCTTGCCGCTTGGATTGGCGTCACCGAATAGTATATCCGCGATCGCGGTCCCGCCTTCCATACCTGGCAAATACGCCATCACAATCGCCTTTGCATCATCGACAATCGTGCGAATCACGCGTGGACGCCCTTCCGCCAGCACCATAACGATTGGCTTGCCTGTTTCCGCGAGCTGCTCGATAAGTTCGAGCTGTGGGGCCGACAGGGTAAGGTCGTCGATATTGCCGGGCGTTTCGCAGTAGGTCGGCTCACCCAGACATGCGATAACGACGTCTGCATCCTCAGCCGCTGTCACCGCACTGCTGATGCTGTGCGCCTTGTCGAAATCGACAGCCTGCACGAATGTCACGTTGTCTTCGCCGAGCTTCTTCTTAATAGCTTCGAGGATGGTATCCTTCTCGGCCGGGTAAAGCTCTTCCTTGTCGCCCTGCCATGTGATTGTCCAGCCACCATTGAGGACCGAAAGCTTGTCTGCGGTCGGCCCTGTGACGAGGACCTTGATATCCTTCGAAAGAGGCAGTGTCTTGCTATCGTTCTTGAGCAGCGTGATCGCTTCACGGGCGGCCTGAAGATTGGTGTTAGCGAACTGTGGTGAGGCGAAGCTTCCTGCGAGGAGCGGATCGGGATAAGGTCTTTCGAAGAGGCCGAGCCTGAACTTAACGCGAAGGATTCGCGCTACGGCCTCGTTGATTCGCGACATCGGAACTTTCTTCGCTTTGACTAATTCGAGCAGCGTATCGTAGAAGCTGTAATCGTA
>CAZYMD010000143.1:0-13412 GCA_964649005.1 uncultured Pirellulales bacterium | reverse complement strand
TCTCAAGGGCCGCGATTCTCCTGTCGTGAACCATCTTCTCCTTCACCTGTCTCTGTAGTCCTTCCGAAAAGTCAGGGATTTTACCATGGTCCTTTTCCAATATCTTCACCACGCGCCATTTGATTCCTTCTTTGTAGAATCCTTTAACTGGTCCCACAACATCATTCGGTTCCGCCCGCCACAAATCTTTCCAAAGAAAACTCTCACCGCCTGGGAATGCTTCACGAGCCTGGGTCTCCTTGTCCAACGCGTGCCCCTTCTTCAACTCTTCGAAATCCTTGCCCTCATCCACAAGGGCCTTAATCTTCTTGCCTGTTGCAAGGTCTTCACACCATATCTCGTCGATCTTCAGTTTCTTCTGCCTGAATAGCTCTTTATTCTGTTCGAAGTACTCTCGCACTTCGTTTGCATCGGGCTGCTTGATCTGCCGACTTTTCACCCCCATCATCTCACCCAGAAGCCGGCTGTCCTCAACCTGCCTGATGCTCTTCTGCAATTGCTCGTCTTTATCGAGTCCGAGCGATCTTGCCTCGGTCACAATCAGAGGTGTCTTCAACATTCTCTCCAAAAACGCCTCAACGCCTTCGGGCTTGGCCAGATCGGTCGGTCTGCTCGGCGGTGATATATTGCATATAGCCTTGAACCAGTCCAAGAGCGCTATTTGCCCTCCGTCGTAGCTGGCAAGAACCATACTTTGTTCTTCAGCCGTCAATTCACTACCGGCCCCGCTGATCTGGTTGAGACGCACGAACGATCCATCCCGAGGTTTCTTTGGATGAAGTAGAAGTCTTTCGTAGATACCGGCTGCCTTTGCGAAATTCTCAGTATGTTTCTTCGCGTGGAACTTCTCGATTATCTCCTTATAATATTTGTCAAGAATCTGCCTGCTCTTGTTCATCTGAACCATTCTTTTCGCACGTTCGACGTCGAGCTTCGGATCGGCCTTCATCATCTCCTGAATCTCGGCTTCCGTAATTTGCAGATTCTTTTGCAGATATTCCCTGAGCAACTTGCTTACAAGCTCCCCCTCAAACCGCTGCTTGATCACGACGTTAATCATATCTCGCTTGAGAAATCCAAGCTTGCGAGCCTCCATGGTCATCGCCTTCTCGCCCAACATCTTCTCCAACACCATCTTGGCCGTAACCGGCGCACTCTGTCTGCCAACGCCGCTGGGGTCGTATGGTCTTAACTCCTTCATCAGCCTCGTCCCAAGCTCATCGACAGTGATCGTATAATCTCCGATCCCTGCAACTATATTGGATTTTTCCTGTGCCAATAAGACGTTGCCAACGCCTGTGCAGATCACCCACAGCATGCAAACAAGAGCCCAAACTTTCCTATTCCTGCGATACGTCATAGCTTACACTCTCCTTCGATAGAACAATAACTACGATGGTAATGTTGTTTAATCCCAGATAATTATAATCTCTTTCGCCCGAACAACCAAGCCCATTTACTCCGCCCCGGTGCTGTAGTGTGATAACAGATGCAGGCGACCCCATTTTTCATTTGCCACGCAATTTAAGACACCGTAGAATACTCCTGTGTGTACAGGCAATAATAGATGACATATGGATTACGCTTTGTTGGCGATATTCGAGTGAATTACACGTTGTTTTAACCGACATCTCCATAGCAAAAGTCCGAGAAATAGCTTATGTCTGATAGTAGAGATTTGAAAAACCGTGACAGAGCGGAATCTCTCGTTTCACTGAGAGTGATTTCGTCTTGCATCGTATGCTTTGTAATCCTCGTCTGCATGCTTTCGTCCGGCGATTCCTACGCCGACAGAATTGTCCTTAAGGAAGGCCAAATACTGACAGGCGACATAATTGCCGAGAGGCCGGAGAAACTGTATATAGACATCGGGATAACCATCCTTAGCGTATCAAGGGATAAGATTCTCGAGTACCAACGTAGTAACGGTTCGGCTGCCAAAACTTCCCCCGGTTCGGATGTTAATGATGCATCTACCGTGCCTGATGAATCTGAACCGAACGGAACCGATCTGCACAGGCTGTACAGAACCGCCAACCTCGAAATCAAGACAATCACGGAGTGTGTCGAGGACGTTTCGCAGGCCGTTGTCAAGGTTGCCAGCCCCGGCGGCAGCGGTTCGGGCTTCTTTGTCAATGAGGATGGTTATCTTATCACCAACTACCACGTCATTGAAAGAGAGACGAGAATTGAGATTATCGTATTTCGCAAGACCGATACCGGCTTCGAGAGGACAACATTCAAAAAAGTCAAAATAGAAGCCATCAATCCCTTCGTCGATCTTGCTCTCTTGAAGGTTGAAGACCTTGGCTCCCACAAGGTCCAGCCTGTCTTTCTTGGCGACATTAACCGTGTCGAGGTGGGCCAGCATGTTTTTGCAATAGGCAATCCGCTCGGCCTCGAACGAACGGTCACCAACGGCGTAATAAGCACCAAGAGCAGGGCGTTTGAGGGCCTCGTTTACCTTCAGACTAATACAGACATCAATCCTGGTAATTCAGGTGGTCCACTCTTCAACCTTGCAGGTGAGGTCATTGGTGTCACCAATATGGGCTATATTTTCTACGGTGGCCTCGGCTTCGCAATCCCTGTGGATTACGTCAAGCACTTCATAGATAACCGCGAAGCATTCACTTACGACAAGGATAATCCCAACACGGGCTATAGATACATCCAGCCGGACCAAAGAACGAACAGGAATAAACCTAAGGGCTTATTGAAATAAGCCGAAACGGGTGATAAGAAATAAGTATTGGAATTTCATAGACACCCAGAGCGACGGTGCGGGGAAATGGTTCCTGCGTTGTTGATTCTGTAACAAGCGTTTTGCAAAAGTTCAGTCTATAACTTTACCAAGGTGACCAAATGAAACAGCCTGCTGTAATTCCCCAACAAAAGCATTATCTCCCCACGCTTCTGATTATTGCTTTCGTGCTGCTGTGTCCTCACGTTATGGTTCGAGCCGCAGCTTTGCCGAAGACGGCCTCGCTTGTGCCTTCGGAGACTGCCGTTCTTATCGAGTTCGAAGATTTCCGTGTGTTCAAAGACCAATACGAAAGGACAACACTTTGCAGGCTCTGCAAAGATCCTGTGATGAAGTCATTTGTTGACGATTTCCAGACCAACTTGCGAGATATGATCGACAAGGATGGCGATAGTTTTCAGAAAGCCATCTTTGATATTGGTCAGTTGCCGCAAGGCAGAGTTGCTTTTGCCTTGGTGCTCAATCCTCAGCAGGCCGCAACGGCAGGCCAGGACAGTGGCAGCCTCCTGGCGATAACGCAGTGGGGCGAGGGGATCGAAAAAGTCCGACAGGCCGCCGACAAGATTCTTGCCAGTGCCTCTGAGAAAGGCGCTCGCGTACAGAAGGATGATTACAGAGGCCTGACGATTACGACTATAGACAAAGGGCCTGATAAGGCTCTGAGTTATTCGATCGATGGTGACTGCCTGATGGTCTCGAGCGATCCCGAAGTCCTCAAATTCACTATCGCGCACCTCAAGGGCGCCACAAGCGCGACTCTCGCCGACGAATCCGACTACCTCAATGCAGGCAAGGCTCTCGCCCCGTACTCTCAGGGCCATATAGCTGCTTTCGTAAACATTAAACACATAATCAACACTCAGTTGCCTGCCGCAAATGCTGGCCAGATCAAAGGTATTATTGCTGGTTTGGGCCTCGATAATGTTGTCTCGTTAGCTCTCAAGCTTGGCCCTGGCGACCTGAGCTCGTCACCTGGCGCATATTCTTATGGGAAGGTATTTCTAAGAATCGACGGCGCTAAAAAGGGCATCTGCAAAATCCTGGAATTCGACTCCGCCCCGGTTACTATGCCGCAGTTCATTCCTGCCGATGTTCTCTCGATAGCGCTGTTCAATATCGATCTGAAGGGCGCCTTCGACGAGTTGTACAAGATAGCTGCTACGTTCAGTCCTCAGGCCGGTGCATTGTTGAATATGCCCCTGCTGCCGCCAAGCCCGCAGGGCGATCCCGGCGTTACGCTAAAGAGCAACATCATCGCGCATCTTGGCTCCCAAATCCTGGTTGCACAGAGCGCCAATAAGAATCTTCCCACCGGGCCCGATTCTGATGCGTCCCCGATAGATACAACTGAAATGCTGGCCATCGCTTTGAGCAATCGCTCCGAGCTTGAAAGGTCCATATCACGTCTACACGCTGAATTCATACAGGCGGGGCAGTCGCAGTCAAAGCGTGATCTGCTCGGTCATACAATGTATCTAATCGATTTGTCGGCTTTCGTCCCCACTGCCGGCCAGCCGGCGTCATATTCCAGCCCGTCAAACCTGCTCGGACTGTTCAGCCCTGGCGCGATGCAACTGCCGCCTGGCTCCCCTGAGACAGGGCCGTCCGCACCGTCTGTCCCAGCGCCCAAGATGGCTCTGACCTTCACCGACACTCATCTTGTCTTTGGTCCCGAAACTGCTGTCGAACGGGCAATTCGCACTCTCGAAGCCCCTGCGGCTGAGTCGCTCGCTCGCACTACCTGGTTTACCAAAGCCAAATCGCAGGTCCCTTCTGTGGTGGGTATGGCCGGTTTCGAGGACAATGCCGCCTCTGGTGAGATTCTGTGGAAAATGCTCAAACAGTTAGGCGAGCAACAATCCAAAACCGAATCATCGGATTCTTCGATCGGATTTAAGATAGGTCCGAACTTAATGCTCCCAACAGGGAACGTGACGAAACTCTTCAACTTCAAGCTCTTGCCTGAGTTCGAGGCTGTACGAAAGTACTTCGGCCTCTCAGCTACGTATGGTGTCAGCCGACCCGATGGTTTCCTGATGGATTTGAAATACATCGAATCGGATTGAGTGTACAACAGGGTAGGGTTTTTTCAGTGAATAACCTTGTTCAGTGGATATGTGATGATGCCTGATGCTCCTGCGCGCTTCAAAGCAGGAACAACGGACCGTTCGATCCTGTCTTCAATGATTACTTCTATCGCTACGAAGTCGGAGTCGGCCAGCGAAGAAACAGTCGGACTCTTTTCCGCGGGAAGCAAGGCCAGGACATTATCGAGATTGTCTTTCTCAACATTCAGCTTCAAACCCACCTTACTGGCAGATTCTATTGCAGCCAGCAGAAGCATGGTGATGTTTTCGATTTTCTCTCGTTTAAAGTCGTCAGCCCACGCCTCCTTGTTGGCGATGAAACGGGTCGTTGATATTATCACCGTGTCAATGATTCGAAGATCGTTCGCCCGCAACGATCGACCGGTTTCTGTGACATCAACTATCCCGTCTACCAGTCTTGCCTTTACCTCAGTAGCTCCCCAGCTAAACTCAACCTGAACATCGATGCCTTTCTCTTCGAAGTACTTTTTGGTTCCGTTGACAAGCTCTGAAGCTATGATACCTCCTGCAAGGTCTTCGGGCTTTGATACTTTGGACTCATCGGGCACCGCAAGAACCCAACGGGCCGGATTACTTGTTCTTTTGCTGTATGCAAGCTCGCATACCTCTACAACGTCCGAGCCATTTTCTACTATCCAGTCATATCCCGTAATCCCGGCGTCGAGCACACCGTCGGCCACATACCGGCTCATCTCCTGTGCGCGAAGACAGGTCAGCCGGATCTCGTCGTCGTCTATTTTGGGAAGATAGCTTCGCTCAGAGTCGCTAATGTGAAAACCGGCTTTGCCGAAAAGAGCTATCGTGGCTTTCTGCAGACTTCCTGCCGGGATTCCTAACCTTAGTATTTTATCAGACATTTCACTCCTGCTTATCTCTGCTGCCAAAATCAGGTTCCTTGGATTTCGGCAAGATTATTTCGGTCTTTTCCTGGCTGTCTTCTTGGCTTTCTTAACGGTCTTCTTGGTTTTTGTAGCTGTCTTGGTTCTTGTCTTCTTGACCTTCTTGGTTACACCAGCCGCCTTCCTGTCTTTAGCTGCTGTCTTTGTCGTTCTTTTCTTCCTGGTTGTTTTCTTGCTAATCTTTGATTCGCTCTCATGTCGCAACAGCAGATAAAAATCATATCCATCTTTGGCCGAGATCTGTTTCCCAAGAAAACCCTCTATTGTCTGTTCGTTGGCATCGGGATGAACCAGGTCGTTTGATTTGAGATATTCCACCATGGTTGCGGTCAGAGGAATCGCATGACCCTGGAAAGACGTAAGCATGCAGAAGTCGACTACGAAGCGGCTGATTCCATCCATCTTCTCCAGAGCCACTTTGGCCGGACGCTTACCTTCTTTTTTCAGAGCTTCAAGACTCATCTTGTGATACTTGTTAAAAATACCGTTCAACAGACGCGACAGGATCGATGCGATATCACGTGTTGCTGTCGTATCGCTGCCCAGCATCTCGACAACCTCTTCCATTCGTGCAGCACGAAGATCGTTCAGATCAACGAAATAGCCCCCGAATCGCTTCATCGCAGCCTGCGCCGCTTTCCCCTTAAGGTTCTCACTCACGACTCCGTAGACAACGGCGTCTGCCGGGTCCTCAAAAAAAACCGGCTCCGCCTTGGGATATTGTCGTTTGAGAGAACGGTACAGCTTCTGTACTTTCTTGGCGTAATCCTTACTATTCTTCATGTTAGCCTCAATGCATACTTCTGATTCGTGCTACGGTTGAATTTCGTCGTTCTCATACTCCGAGTCGTCGCTTTCGTGCTCTGAGTCATCACCCTCGTATTCCGAGTTTTCAAGCTCATCCGCTGCCTGGTCGATTAGATTCATGGTCTCCAGGGACTTCTTGAATCCTTGGTCTATACAAAACCGTAAAACAGGGCAGAACTTACTCTGAACTCTTTTCGCAAGAAAAGACTGTATTCTTTTCTGGGCGTGCTCTATTGCTGCAAACGTCTTATTCTGCGAGGCTTCGTTCTTGCCGAAAATGCTTAGATAAACATCCCCACTTCGTAAGTCAGGCGCCATATCTACTTTGGTTACGCTCACGAAACCTTCAATCCGAGGATCATTCAAGTGATGAGCAATAGTTTCGCTGACCACCTCTCTCACAACCCTCGCTACCTTTTCCTGCCTTCGAGTCGCCATATTTGTTGGTTATGAAAGAGTCCTTGCTACCTTCACTATCTCGTAGAATTCGAGAACGTCGTTTGTTTTTATGTCATCGAATTTGGCGATTTTAACGCCGCACTCCAAACCCGTTTTGACTTCCCTGGCATCGTCTTTGAAGTGTTTCAGTGTATCAATACCCATGCTGTCCTTGATTACTATATTGTCTCGTATCAGTCGAGCCTTGGCGTTCTTGGCTGCTACACCGCTGGTAACATAGCAGCCTGCTACTGTTCCAAGCCGCGAAATCTTAAAGGTTTGTCTCACAACAGCCCGACCGAGAGTCTTCTCCTGCTCTTCAGGCTCGAGAAGGCCCAGCATAGACTTTTCGAGTTCCTCAGTTATACGATAGATCACATTGTAAAGCCTGATCTCCACCCCTCGACTTTCGGCTGTACGCGCCGCCTGCTCGTCGGCAACCACATTGAAGCCTATAATAATGGCGTTCGAAGCTTCCGCAAGGACTACGTCACCCTCGGTTATACCCCCAGGCGCTGCGTGCAGAATGTTGATCTTGACTTCCGGCCTACTCAGCTCCGACAGGTATTTCTTCAGAACGTCCACGGATCCCTGAACGTCGGCCCTGATTATCAGGTTCAGCGTCTCAGTCTTCCCAGCCTCGATCTGGCTGAATAGATTGTCCAGAGTAACCTGCGTCCGCTCAGCCAGTGAGTCCTCTCTCGATTGCATCTGTGCTTCTTCCGCGGCGGTCTTTGCCCGGTTGATGTCATCCAAACAGTAGAACCTCTCCCCGGCCTGGGGAACGCCGCTCAGCCCCGTAATCTCAACCGGCATGGAGCTTGTTGCACTCTTTATCGATTTGCCGAAACTGTCCTTGATCTGCTTAACTCGGCCGTATGCCTCACCGGCAAGAATAATATCACCCTTGTTAAGCACTCCTTCCTTTATCAGCAATGTGGCTGTTGGGCCACGTTGGGCAGACAACTTTGCCTCGACCACCCAGCCGGTCGCCGGGATAGTATCGTCAGCCTGCAACTCAAGTATTTCGCCCATCATATCCAAATGCTCGAGCAGATCGTTTACTCCCTCACCGGTGGTCGCGCTCGTTTTAACCACGTCCGTCTGACCTCCCCACTCGGTGGGAGCCAGCTCCTTTTCCGCAAACTGAGCGTATATTCGGTTCAAATCGCAACCGGGCAGGTCTATCTTATTCAGCGCAATAATGATCGGCACACCTGCTGCCTTGCTGTGCGCGATCGCTTCTGCCGTCTGAGGCATAACGCCGTCGTCTGCGGCAACCACCAGCACGACGACATCCGTCATATTGGCCCCTCTCGCTCGCATGGCTGTAAATGCCTCGTGGCCGGGCGTATCAAGGAATGTGACCTTCTTGCCGTCTAACGTGATCTGCGATGCTCCGATATGCTGTGTGATCCCGCCTGCTTCGCCCGCTGCAACCTGCGTTGATCGAATCTTGTCGAGAAGGCTGGTCTTGCCGTGGTCGACGTGTCCCAGCATCGCCGCCACAACCGCACGTCTCTGGAGATTCTTTTTCTCACGTTGCTCAAATTCCTTACGAATTTCATCTTCGAGGCTGGCCTTCTTAACTATTTCCAATTCGACGTCAAAATCGAGAGCCACCAGCTCGGCCATATCATTGCTTATCGCTTGGTTCGCCGTCGCCATCACACCCTGTTGCATAAGCTTGCCTATGATCTCCGACGCTTTGACGGCCAATGCTGCACATAAATCTTTTATTGTAACAGGTTCACTTACTGTGGCCTTCGTGGGTCGAATACGCGATGCCGCTTCACGTTGAGCCTTCGTAGTGATCCTTCGAGTCGGCCTCAGACGCAGACCTTCGCCCCCAGCGGCAGTCAGGCGAGCCTTGCGTTCATCAATGTCTGTTTGCCGCCATCTTCCATCTGGCTTGGGCTTCTTTGCCGACTCGGTCTCTTTGTCGTCCCGCCGGCGACCATGTGTTCTGTCCTTACGTTTTGATGGCCGCTTCTTATCTTTTGAAGACCCCGCCGTATCGCTCGACTTGCCAGCCCCGGGCATCAACGGTTCTGTTACAGGTGCATCATATCGGGGACGAGATCTCGGCCGAACGTGTCGCACTGGCTCCGGCTCTTCTATTCGCACAACCTGGGGCCCGCTCAGCTTTGCCGGCTCCGGCTTCTCCATTATCGGCCCGATAGGTATTATGGGTTCCTCTTTTTTGACCTCAGGCTCGGGCTCAACTGGAGCCGGTTCCGCCTGCTTCTTTGCCTCGGGTGCTTTCGCCTCCGGCGCCTCCACAACTTCAACCGCAACATCCGAATCCGCCTCGCCCGTCCCGCCTTCCATGACAGGGGCGGCCGTTAGCACAGCTTGTGGAGCCTCTACGATCTCGGAAATCTCTACCGGAGCCACCGTCGTTTCAGACGCAACTTCGGTCTCCTCTGTCTTGGCCGAATCCTCATCCTTTGGAGCTTTTCGCTTTGGTTTCTTCCTGACGCGGACTTTCTTGAGATCAACCTTCTTTGAGGTTTCTATTGTTGTGACATTCTCCCCTTCACTGAACCACTCACGGATTGTGGCCGAAAGCCCAGCCGATATCACAGACATGTGATTTTTTATGTCAAGGCCTTCATCCTGACATTTGCCCACAATCGCTGAGCTCTTGACTCCCAGCTCTTTGGCCAAAATATAAACTCTTGTCGAAGCCAAAAAAGCCTCCTATCTCATTTGAATTTACGGTGCCGGCACTCGGATCAACAAAGCCGTACGTACGACTATGCCTCATCTTGCACCGCACCTGTTTCATTGGTCATGATGTCTTCTGCTTTGTTCTGTTGTTCGCTCGACAACTCTTTTAATTTCTGATTGGCTGCCTTGACCAATTTACCGGCAGTCTCAGCATCCACTTCCAGTTCGCTGACCAGCGGACCGGTTCCAACATCGTCCATGTCGAGAACTGATATAACACCCAGTGCGATGAGTTTGTCGACAGTTGTTTCGTCTGCTCCCGGCACGCTTTTCACACATTCAGCCAAACGTTCGATTCCAAGGTTGTATTCATCTGGTGTAAGAATATCGATATCCCATCCGCTTAACCTGGCTGCAAGCCTGACGTTCTGGCCGTGTTTGCCGATAGCGAGGCTCAACTGGTCCTCATCCACAACAACGGTTGCTCGCCCAAGCTCGAAACACAGGGCTATCTCACTCACGCGTGCCGGCATCAAAGCGTTTGCCACGAGAACCTGGGATGAATCATTCCATCGTACGATGTCTATCTTTTCCCCTCCCAACTCATCAACGATGTTCTTTATCCGGCTGCCTCGTACCCCAACGCACGCCCCAACCGGGTCGACTTTGTCATCGTAGGTTGCTACTGCAACCTTTGTTCGATACCCGGCTTCTCGCGCCAGCATCTTGATCTCGATGATCTTTTCCGCAATCTCGGGGACTTCCTGCTCGAAGAGCCGTCGAATAAAGTCAGGATGAGTTCGCGAGAGAATGATCTTGATTTGGCTCGCCGTCTCCTTTACATCCACAATCATGCAGCGAACCCTCTCTCCGGGTCTGTGCGTCTGACCCATGATCTGCTCGGCCTTAGGCATGAACCCTTCAGTCCAGTGATCGAGATTAACTATCAGTGTCCCACCCTCGTAACGAACTGCCGTTCCGCTTATAATCTCGCCTTTACGCTGAACGAACACCGTGTATATGCTGTCTCTTTCGTCTGCACGAATCTTCTGTATCATCACTTGCTTTGCTGTCTGGGCCGGAATCCGCCCAAGCTGCTTAATATCGATCTGGACTTCGTCACGAAACGCTGATATTTGGCCGGTGCTGCGGTCGATGTTCACGACGATATCGCTTTCGGGCTCACCGAAGTGCTTTCTCGCAGCAGAGACCATCGCCTCCTCCAGATCCGCGAATATTGACTCCTTGTCGATATTCTTATCGCGAGCGATGTTTTCTACGATTCTAAGAAGTTCCTGATTCATCGTCCATTCTCTCTAATCCGGCGTCTACTACTTCCTTTCGCTTCCAGCGAGAATTTTCTCTGCTGGATAAAAAAAAGTGGAAACCCAATGAGCATCCACTTCAATCCGTCTTCTTGCCCTGCAATCGCACGCGTGTAAACACATCAAACAACAGCAAGACACGGCCCCGGTACGCCGAATCCGAACACAGGTTGTAGGCTATTCTACACTACATCACGTGCCTCCGGTATAAAACAACCTTGTCCGTCTTTCGGCATTGAAGCTGAGCCCCAAGGCTCCAAGCTACCATTTGCGCAAAGCACGATCGCCACATCACTTGGTGAATCCTACTCTGCACTGTTCGCTAATCCTATCAAAGCCATTATTTACGCCTTAAAAGTTAACAACTTAGCTTTGGCAGCCAACAATCATCACAACCAAGCTGTTTATCATAATCGTCAATGTCGGCAGCAGCAATAACTTTTTTGCCATATTTGCTCAATTTTGCCATTTACCTCTCCAATATGGCGGTCTTGGGCCGTGTGGATGCCTCTAATCACAGCGTGCTCGCTAATATCAACTTCTCGTGCTATTTTAATCAATAGTCCGATATTACACATGTAATTCACAGGTAGATCATGCCTGGCTGGCCCTAATCCGGTTATGCTTCTATGTTTTCTTCTGCAAAACTTGCCCGAATATGTCGATATGTTTTGGTCGTAGAGTTTCATAAAATGTTGTTTTGAAGGGTATGGACAAGATATGATTGAAAATGCGTCGATAGTGGATTTTATATGGGATAGCACCAAAGAGGCTTTCGAGACGATGATTCCTCTGCCTGTTGAGAGAAAAAACGAACAACATAATTCGACCCAGATATCGTCGTCTTTGATTTGCACAATTACCTTCACCGGCCAGATACAGGGAACATTCTCGGTACTTTGCAGCGCCGAGGGTGTTGAGAAAATGGCCAGGGCGATGCTCATGATGGAACCTGAAGACCTACTCGACGACGACGAAATCTGCGATGCTTACGGTGAAGTTGCTAATATCCTTGTTGGTGGATTAAAGTCAAGAATCATTGAGTCAACGCCCGATATGAAAATATCAATACCTTCAGTTGTTAGAGGTCAACAGATAAGAGCTACTGCTGGAACAGGAATATCGAAGGTAGAGCTTGATGTAGACCTTGACGGTTGCCCTATGAGATTGGGTATGGCGTATAGAACTTGGGCTTTGTAGCTTTTTAGGGTAATGCTGCCAGTGTCGGGAGAGAGCTCTGGTGGTGTCCGCCTGGGCGGGAGGCTATAAGGCAGTAGTGGCTCTTACCGGTGTATCCATGTGCCATAGCAGGACCGGTTAGCCTGAAGTCTGCCATCTTCTGATACTCCTGTTGATACCTGCCTGTTAGATTAACCTTTTATTTGGATTCTCAAGCGATACTGATTGCCACCATTCTTTGTTGTGCTTGCAGGCATCGGTCTGTAGAATCGAGTCTTAGAGACATTAAGTAACTCTTGGGTACATAAGGACTAAACTTGTATTGAAGCTGGTGGATGCACATGAATAAGAAGCGGAATCGAATTCTTTCCAAGTTACAGGTTGTTTGTGTGGCCGTAATACTGGTTGTGCTCTGTGCTGATCGGAGTTTTTCGCAAAAGTCTGAACCCGACCATTCCAGGGTTCCTGGAGTTATCATCGACTATTCTCCAGCGAAATCTCGCCAGTATATAGGCTCTCCAGGTATTGCTGTACTGCCTGACGGTTGCTATGTCGCCTCGCACGACTTTTTTGGGCCGGGCACAAGTAACAGTCGGACTCGTATACACGGTTCGGCCGACAAGGGTGGAACATGGGAGATTCTCACAGATATAGAAGGGCAGTGGTGGTCCTCGCTCTTTGTGCACAGGGATACTCTCTACATCATGGGGACCAGTAAGAGTCATGGCGATACCGTAATTCGTCGTTCTACGGACGGCGGGCGCACCTGGACCACGCCAGCAAACGCAAATATCGGCTTGCTGCTCAGTGGCGCAAAATACCACTGTGCCCCGGTGCCTGTAGTGGTTCACGATGGTCGCATCTGGCGCGCAATGGAGGATGCAATGGGTCCTGGCGGTTGGGGATCTCACTTCCGTGCGTTTATGATGTCCGCCCCGGCTGATGCTGATTTGCTAAAAGCTGCAAACTGGGCCTGTACGAACAGGGTTGGCCGTGATCCGAACTGGCTTGATGGCAAGTTCGGCGGCTGGCTCGAAGGAAACGCTGTGGCTGCTCGCGATGGCGGGATCGTAAATATACTTCGGGTGGAATGCAAACCTGAGGGCGGGAAAGCCGCAATGATAGAAATCTCAAAGGATGGCAAAACCGCGTCGTTCAATTCCAAAACCGGTTTTATAGATTTACCAGGAGGTTGTAAGAAGTTCACCATCCGATATGA
>CAZYMD010000142.1:0-13425 GCA_964649005.1 uncultured Pirellulales bacterium | reverse complement strand
TTAATCGTTGGCTGGTCTGTCTGAGCTAAACAGGTTCCACCTGCTATTACGGCTGTCAAAAAAATAATTATAAGCCTGCGATTCATTTGATGTCCTCCTGAATTATTTAGATTTGCCATATCTGCTCGATACATTGACTCAGATTTTATCTATTCTATCGCTTAATCCTTAAAAAGAAGCGATGCGAATTGATGCGCTTGGCTGATACTACTATTCTCTGTCAGAATGATACACTCTGTAAACCAACCTGCAACCCAAGAAAATCCTATTTCTCAGCTACCACCTTTGATTCGGCAAGAGCTACACCTGCCTATATAACACTGCCCAGAAGTGTCAGAAGTGAGATGAAAAAACGGAATACCGGCAAGATTTTCATCTCGCAGGCAGTAAATTGCGAGGGTATAATCTGCTCGACGGTCGCCTGCCAGCTTGAAAACGTGCATCCACTTCGAGTAGTAGACGGATGGATCTCCTCATGAGAATCGGTAAATGCAATTCGGATACAGCCAGGGGATCAGCAGGGGCACAATCAGAGTCTTTTCACTTTTTTTGGCATTTTTCATCTCTCACTTGACTGTTTTTGCCGGTGAATTAGAAGAAAGTAACCAGAATAGTATGGGTAGATAATGGATCAGGACAGACGAACCCTGGAATTCCTGAGGCTCTTTGTACGGCATCAGCAGGAAATATATGCCTATATTCTCACTCTGGTGCCTAACGTGCACGATGCGGACGATTTGTTCCAGGATGGGATGACAGTAATGTGGCGGAAGTTCGATCAGTTCCAATCGGGCACGAACTTTGCAGCCTGGGGCGTCCAAATCATGAGATATCAGATTCTGGATTACCGCCGAAACCTGGCCCGCAGCAAACGAGTTTTGATAGATGATTCGTTGTTTGATGTGCTGATGGACCATATACCTAATATTCAAGACGAAGTATCCGTCCGGATTGAAGCACTGCGCAAGTGCCAGAGACTCCTGGACAATCGGGCCAAGCGGATTATCAAGATGCGCTACGAGCGTAATATCTCGGTAGAAGAGATCGCCTCGTTCCTGAAGGTATCTCGCCGTCACGTCTATCACATTCTCGGGCAGATCAATAGCATATTGCTGAGATGTATGCGAAGGACATTGGCAGGAAGGAGCCATTCGGTATGAGCAGGTCTCCTTTCCCGAACATGGATGAGCTCTTACAGCGTTTGTTGGATGATCAAATTCAGCCAGAAGAGATGGAGCGTCTTCAGAAGGCTATGCGTGCGGACTCCCGGGTGCGGGATTACTATGTAGATAGCATGCTGGCATGCGCCGTGATCCGACGCTCCAGCCAGGCGACAGGGGAATTATCTGAGTCGGATTTGATCCAGGCGCTCTCGGGTGACGGAAATAAGGGCGGTTCCAAACGCATTTTGCAACACCCCTATTGGATTGCGGCGGTCCTGATACTT
Source organism: uncultured Pirellulales bacterium (assembly GCA_964649005.1). GTDB lineage: Bacteria > Planctomycetota > Phycisphaerae > Sedimentisphaerales > Anaerobacaceae > CAZGMJ01. Next base: position 11,978 of record CAZYMD010000142.1, on the reverse strand, counting down.
GGAGTATTGATACTTGCTTCACTTAGCATATTTCAGTATATGAATCGGGGCCCAGCGATCGGCAGACTGGCCGGCGCTTATGAGGCTCAATGGCGTGGGTCTCGTCCGCATCCTGGTCAATCACTATACGCGGGCTCTTATAACTTGCGTGAGGGTGTGGCCAAGATGGAACTGGACCAAGGGGCGAGCCTTCTGCTCGAAGCGCCTTGCCAGATCGAACTGACGGTCGATGGTGAAATGGCCCTGAGAAGCGGCAGACTTGTTGTTGATGTATCTGCGCAGGCTAAGGGCTTTAGGGTGCGGACACCCACAGCCCTGATCACGGACTTGGGCACGGAATTTGGGGTGATCACGTATTCCGACGGAAGCACTGAGGCCCATGTTCTGAAAGGTCGTATCAGCGTAGCTCTCAATCCGAACAGATCGAGTCGGCCGAAATCGCTAATTGTGAATGAGGGTCAGGCTACGACAGTTGACGCAGCCGGGCAGACTATTCGAGGCGGACTGGCTGCTCGGGCGGGTCTTTTTTTGCTTCAATTGCCACCGTCCAACATGCCCACCAATCCAGCGGGACGGCTGAATCTGGCTGATATCGTAGGTGGAGGTAGCGGTCGAGGTGCCGGCAAGTTGGTTCGGGGCATCGACTTGGAGACTGGCAAGGCATTCAAACACCCGCCAACCACGATTAAAATAGCTCGGGAAAACGAGTTCAGGTCAACACCTGATTTCCGTAGCATTGATGGCGTATTCGTTCCCAATGGGGCTTTGGGCCCGGTTGTAATCAGCTCTACCGGATTGACCTTTCCCGGATGTCCTCGGACTATGGGAAGTTACTATGGCGGACCAGCCAACAGTGGCAAGGTCTTTGACATTCCGAGTAAACAGATCTATACGGCCCGTCTTAATGGCATCAGTTTCGGCACCTCCAGACATCCGGCTCTGAACCTCCATCCCAACGCAGGCATTACATTCGACTTGGACGAGATTAGGCGGGACAATCCGAATATCAGGATTGAACGGTTCACAGCTTTGTGCGGCATCCCAAAGGACCTGCCTCAAGATCAGTTCAGTCCCGCCGATGTTTGGGTCCTTCTGGATGGCGTAGTTTGTCTTCACCTGCGCTATCCTCCTGGGCGGAGCGTTGTGGAGAAGGTGGATGTGCCTATTCCCGCCCAGACAAAATTCCTGACTCTGGTCACCACCTGCTCTGAACGTGCGGACTATTCCTGGATCTTCTTAGGCGATCCTTTCCTGGAGCCGTCCGCCACAGGCGCCCTTAGCCCGCATGGCTCTACCGAGTCCCTGGAGATTGGTCTGAAGCCAAGGATCAAGATCGAAGAACAAGTGCCGGACATCATCCTCACGAGCACGACTTTCGCTCCTTTCAGCGTCAATACCAATGATTTCCCGGTATAATAATGACTAATTCCAATAAACCTAAGGAAAGGAAATTTGCTATGAACAAAACCGTTTTCTCTTGGTTCCCCTTTACGGTGCTGATATTTGGAAGCGCCCTTTTGGCTTCTGCGGCTGAGCCTGCAATGACGAGTGTGGATGCTCCCAAGCTGCCCTTTACCACGCCGCTCCAATGGAAATCCACTGATGTGCTGATCAAACCGATCTCCGACGAATCGCACACGATTGTATCTGTCAAAGACCCAACGGTGGTCTACTGGAACGATCTGTGGCACGTCTACGCAACCGCCTACTCGACGTCCGCCAGAACATGGTCCATGGTATACCTGAACTTCAAGGACTGGTCGGAGGCCCCCAAGGCCAAGCTGACCTACATCGATGTCAATCCGGATTTAAGAGGATATCACTGTGCGCCGCACCTCTTCTATTTCACACCGCACAAAAAGTGGTACTTAATCTTCCAGTCACAGCAACCCCAATATTGCACCAACGATGATATTTCCAAGCCAGAGACCTGGACAGCTCCGAAGAACTTCTTTGACAAACTACCCGCGAGCATCCCGAGGCTCCCGATCGACTACCACGTGATTTGTGACGACACCCACGCGTATCTGTTCTTCACCGGCGACAACGGTCGCTTTTATCGCAGCCGGACCACACTCGAGAACTTCCCCAAGGGTATGAGTGATCCAGAGATTGCCATCCAAGACAATCGAAACAACCTGTTCGAAGGGAGCATGACCTACAAGATCAAGGGCACTGAGTCCTATATGACCATCATCGAGGCCCTGAGCCCGGCACGCTACTACCGCGCCTGGATCTCCAACGATCTCAATGGCCAATGGACGCCCGCACCCGGTGCCGACTCTTGGGAGACGCCTTTCGCCGGGATTAATAACGTCACCTTCGAAGACGGAGTGGAGCCCTGGACAAGGGATATCAGCCATGGAGAGTTGCTTCGTGACGGATATGACGAAACGCCGACCATCGACCTCAAGAACCTGCGATTTCTTTATCAGGGTCGCGATCCTGAGATTAACGGGCGATATGAGATGTTGCCCTATCGACTCGGTTTACTGAAATTGGACCGTTTCGGGAATTAGCCCGCAAGGGAATTAAAAGTGTGAAGAGTTTCGATTATTATAAAGACAATCCCAAGGTAGGAACAAGGTAGTGTAAATCCATTCAAGCTTTAGGCTTAGAAAGGAATAGTAAGGAATGCTTTCGAGATTGTCACTCATTCTAATCATGATTGTTTCCACGTCATTGGCACAACCCCAACCCGGCCACTGGAATAACGCCCCGGCTCCGCCGATGGGATGGAACAGTTGGGATTGTTTCGGTACCACCCTCACCGAGGCGCAGGCGAAGGCACAAGCTGACGCCATGGCGAAGTTTCTTAAACCGTTTGGCTGGACCTATTTGACGGTTGACATCCAGTGGTATGAGCCTAATTCGCAGGGCCATGCTTATAAAAAGGACGCCCGATTGGAGATGGACCAGTACAGCCGCCTTATACCGGGATTAAAGAAATTTCCCTCGTCTTCAGATGGCAAAGGTTTCAAGCCCCTGGCCGATTACGTGCACTCGAAGGGGCTGAAGTTTGGCATCCATATTATGCGCGGAATTCCGAAGCAGGCTGTGCGTGACAACACGCCTATTCTGGGTACGAGTGCCCGCGCCGCCGAGATTGCCAATACACGCTCCTTCTGTCCCTGGAATCCGGATATGTGGAGCGTAGATATGAGCAAACCCGGCGCGCAGGAATACTATGATTCGCTCTTTCAACTCTATGCCTCGTGGGGCGTGGATTTAGTGAAGGTTGATGACATTTCCCGTGCCTATGACAAGAATCAGAAGGCTGAGATAGAGGCCATTCGTAAGGCGATTGACAAGTGCGGACGTCCTATCGTGCTTAGCCTATCGCCAGGCGATACACCGATCGAGCGTGGTGAACACGTGATGAACCATGCCAACATGTGGCGCATCTCCGACGATTTCTGGGATCGCTGGCCACCGCTCTACGGGATGTTCGGACGTCTCAAAAAGTGGACTAAGTTCCGCGCCGAAGGGGCATGGCCCGACGCGGATATGCTTCCTTTCGGTATCATTGACTTCAACCGCTCCACCAATTTTACCCAGGACGAGCAAATCCTCTGCATGAATCTGTGGTGCATTGCTCGTTCGCCGCTCATCCTTGGCGCTGACATGACCCGCATGGATGAATTCACGCTCAAGCTGCTGACCAATCCGGAGGTACTGGCAGTAAACCAGAAAAGTGCGAACAACCGGCAGGTTTCACGCGAAAACGATCTGATCGTCTGGGCATCTGATATACCAGGCAGCTGCGATCGATATGTCGGGCTGTTCAACGCACAGAGCAACGACGATCCCTTCGATTTGTCGAAAGCCGATTATCGTAGCTACAGGCTTCGCGGCGAGACTAAGAAGGAAGTGATCGATATCAAGGTGCCGATTAACAACGCCCGCCGATTGGTGCTGGCTATTGGAGATTGCGGCGATGGGAATTTCTACGATCATGCCGCCTGGATCGAACCTACGGTAACCGGTCCTAAGGGAACACTGAAGCTGACGGACATGCATTGGATTCAGGCCAAAGCCGGCTGGGGTCGTACGCAGAAGAACCGCACCGTCGACGGCCGTCGACTGACACTGGACGGAAAGCCTGTCGAAGGCATCGGCACACATTCGGTTTCGGTCATCGAATTCGAGATTCCGGAAGGCTACGATACCTTCACGTCGAAAGGCGTGATCACAGAGGGAAGTCAGAGGAAAGGCTCGATTGAATTTCTCGTCCTGGTCGATCCTGTCAAGCAGGTCAAACCGGAGCGCAGCAAGGTATCAGTATCCTTCGCGGACCTCAGTATCACGGGCAAGGCCAGGGTACGTGACCTTTGGGCGCGCAAAGATCTGGGCCAGTTCAGCGGTTCGTTTGAGCAGGAGATTCCGCTTCATGGCGCCGGGCTCTTTCGCATCTCGCCAAGACCCTGAGCACCGGAATGAAAAGCTCATCATTGTAAAGGGAATGTTATGAAAGTTAAGCTTTGGATCGGAAGTACTCTTGTCTGTTTGCTTGCAGCGGTCTCTTTGACCGGGGAAGCGAGACAATTTACGCCTAAAAAAAATCCCATCATCTGGGCTGATGTGCCGGATGTCGCGGTCATTCGTGTGGGTGACACCTATTATATGAGCAGCACAACCATGCACATGAGTCCGGGACTGCCCATCATGAAGTCGAAGGATCTAATCAACTGGGAACTGATCGGCTATGCTTACGACCGATTGGTCGAAAACGATGCAATGAACCTGGAAAACGGCAGGAGCTGCTACGGCCGGGGTTCCTGGGCCAGCAGTTTTCGTTACCACAATGGCACCTACTATGTGTCCACCTTCTCCGCCACCAGCGGCCGTACCCACATCTACACGACTGCGGACATTGAAAAGGGCGATTGGAAAGCGTCGTCCTTTCGGCCGTCCCTGCACGACCATTCTTTATTCTTCGATGACGACGGGCGTGTTTACATGATCTATGCTGGTGGTAACCTGCGTCTGGTCGAGTTGGAAGCGGATTTGTCCGGTATCAAAGAGGGCGGCTTCAATCAAGTTGTGATCCCGAACGCCAGTGCCGTGGCCGGTCCCCGAATCGGTTTGCAGGCCGAGGGGTCGCAATTACGCAAGATCAACGGTAAGTACTATGTCATGAACATTACCTGGCCCCGTGGTGGCATGCGTACGCAGATCATCCATCGCGCCGACAAGATCACCGGTCCCTATGAGGGCAAGGTCGTGCTGCAGGATCAGGGCGTGGCTCAGGGTTGTCTGATTGATACGCCGGACGGCAAGTGGTATGCGGTTCTGTTCCAGGATAACGGATCGGTCGGGCGCAGTCCCTGGCTTGTGCCGGTTAATTGGGAAGACGGCTGGCCGGTGTTGGGTGTCGATGGAAAGGCTCCCATGATGCTCGATATTGACGATAACGAAGATGGACTTGGCAATATCGTAGCCTCCGACGAATTCAATCGTAAGCCCGGCGACCCACTACCCCTGGCGTGGCAGTGGAACCACAATCCAGACAATCGATTTTGGTCGATTGGCGAACGTGCTGGTCATCTGCGGCTGACGACCGGTCTGGTGGATAGCGACGTCCTCCAGGCCCGCAATATGCTGACCCAGCGGACCTTTGGCCCGGTGAGTTCCGCGACCACGAAGATCGAGGTCTGCCAAATGAAGGACGGTGACTGTACCGGTCTGATCGCCATGCAAAGGAGATATGGTTTTGTCGGTGTCAAGATGGACGGCGACAACAAGTCGATTGTCATGGTTAGTGCCCAGTCCAATCGGCCTGAAGAGATCGAGAGCATTCCGCTGTCGCAGAAAACCGTGTATCTCAAGATCGACTGCGATTTTAAAGACCGTTCGGACAAGGCGTATTTTTACTACAGTCTGGACGGTGAGACCTGGACAAAGATCGGTTCCGTCCTGCAAATGGCCTATACCCTGCCGCACTTCATGGGCTACCGCTTCGGGCTGTTTAACTTCGCAACAAAAACCGCAGGCGGATTCGTGGACTTCGACTACTATCGCGTGAACAATAATATCAGCATGGAATAGCTGCGTCATGAAGACTCTATACCGTGGGGCGGGTAAATGTAGCATAGCAACTCTATGGCATCGAAACTCTGTTCCTACTCCCCCCCCCAAACACCTCACCAACATCTCCCCGCTGATCCTTTGCTTCACTGAAAGATTGGACCGGTCTTACCAGTGTCACTACCTGGGTGCGTGCCAACCATGCTTGTTTGCTCTACTTTTCGCCCTCGACTTGAGTCTTTGTTATAGCCAGTATTGCTGCCTGCAATTCTTGTGAAATTTTAGGCCACGCTTCAATAACCTTTGCCAAGTTGCGGTCGTGTGTCGCCTTCGGTGCAGAGTGTGCGTCGGATTTTGCGTCGCTCCCTCCCGAAATCGGGCTTTTTGATAGCGGGGGGGGTAGTTTCGGGTCCAGGCGGGCCCAGTAACTTAAGTTGTTGGCTGTTAAGCAATTATGCTTGGCAGCCTTTTTGATTGAATCACTGAAAAAGGTCATTTGCGTCAGTCATGATTTATACCCTTCACCATTGTCTATACCAAAATCAGGTATTTCTTAGGTGGATTCGTTACCGTCTTTGACGCCGGCGGCTCGGAGAAAGCCTGAAGAGTGTCCGCAGAGCCGGCAGCGACGCCGTAACATGGTAGCCCATATCCTGATGTGGTCGATCAAAGTTGTTGAACTCAAAATACCGGCCCAAGTCAAACCCAATCTGAAATCTACCCTGTCCAGCGAGAAATACACATCTTCCCGATATGTCCATTTGCACATCTATCCACATACTTATCCACTCATCCACGCTTTCCTACATTCACTTTGGGCAAAATATTCTTGGCTAAAAACCCGGTTTCGTGTAAAATAATGGCTTAAAGGGCCGATAGGATCGTATATACCTTAGATAAATGGCTTTATTCCTCAGTTAGGGGCCACGATATGAAGCGTCTTGCATTCATAACAGTAGCATTATCAGTTATTTACGCTTCTGTCTGCATAGCTGCACCAGAGCCCGCAATCGTACCTCTGGCCGGTCAGTGGACGGTGAATGCAGCTTTTACTCATCCTCAGCAGATTCTAATGAGGTCTAATCCGCAAGCAAAAGCGCAACGCTATTGGTACATTATACTTACGGTCACAAACAAGAATGGCGAAGACCTCGAGTTCTTCCCGAAGTGCGACCTGATGACCGATACATTCCACATTCTCCCGGCTGGAAAAGGCGTTTCGCCGATGGTTTTCGACCTCATTCGCCAGCGACATTTAACTAACTACCCTTTCCTGGAGCCACTTGATAAAACATCAAGCAAACTGCTCCAGGGCGAGGATAACGAAAAAGATTTAGCTGTTATCTGGCCTGATTTCGATTCTCAGGCCAAAAACATAAAGATTTTTATCACCGGCCTGAGTAATGAAGCCGCTGCGATAAAGCACCCGGTTAAAACAGATGATAATGGCCTGCCGGTCCTTGTATTCCTGAGAAAGACCCTTGAATTGGGCTATTCGGTTAAGGGTGATCCAATGCTAAGAGCCGACGCGGACTTGACTTATTCAAGTAAGCGATGGATAATGAGATAGAGATTCACGATCTGTAGCTCGTACAAACTATTCTGCATTATAAACGCTGGTTTGGCTGGTTTGGCTGGGTTGGTGCTATAAGCATCAGTGGGCTTTATCCTCCGGGTGCTGATATATAGATTCCCTGCCGGAGTTGAATTTGGTGTACCGACTGATCCTGTCGGCGTGTTTGTGTTGATGTCCCGGCTGTTTGCCGGCATCAAGTCTGTCGCAGGATTTGGCCGGGATGGCGGGTTCTTGTCGGCGCCTGTTGGCGTTTTGAGGTCGTGGTACAAATAGAAGATGCAGCATTATGTCTATTCTTGAGGAAGGGCTGAATCCCTTGTACAAGAAAATGAGGAAGGAAATGGAATATGCCCGGCTGGCATGAGACTGGGGTCTGCCAGGAACAAATCGTTCTCTTCCTGTTTGCACCTGAATCGGAGATAGTCTATGGATAAAAATAGTAGCGTTAAACGCTCGACTCTAACTGTTCTAATTCTCACCTTGTGGTTTTTTGTAGGAGTGCCGATTGCTAAGGGTGCTATTATCACCGGTGTTACTCGGATCGGTTCGAGTTCAAGCCCTGCGCCCCAGGTATCCGGCCAGGCAATGACCGAAGGAGCCCTTTGCTATGTGGATCGAACTCACGAGTACAAGAGCGTTCCTGCGATTCTGGTCGGCGCCGAGTATGTAATGACTGCAAATGGCGACAAGACTGTGGCTAATTATTCTTTGCAGATCACAGTTACTCAGACTACGGCCTTATACCTTATTATCGATAACAGAGTCGGTAATACCGGCGGCGGAGCTGGCGTGTCCCCGAATCTATTAGCAGCCGGCATGAACTGGGTAGCAGACCTGGGCTTTATCGACACAGGTGAATTTATTGGAGTGGATGAATCCGGAGATGGCACTATAGACAACTGGGCTGCCCTGTATGTCCTGGGTATTCCAGTCGGCACTATAACACTCGGCACACAGAATGATACCGCAGGCAGGAACATGTACGCGGTGGCGGCAGTCGGCAGTGGCACAAGTAACAGCCCGCCGCAAGTAGATGCAGGCAATTACGATTCTCTCGCATGGCCAAACGATACATTGAAGCTGAGTCCATGGGTAGATGATGATGATCCATGCGAGCTGGAAGTCTTGACTGTAAAGTGGTCCAAGTTCAGCGGACCCGGCACGGTGACGTTCGACCCAACAGATAACATTCAAGACCCGTGCGCGATATTTTCCGAGCCCGGCACATACGTTCTGCTGCTTCAGGTATGGGACGAACTATCACAAGAGGGAAACAACCAGGTCTCAATCGAAGTTATTGAACCTCTGCTTGGCGATCTAAACACCGACAACAAGGTGAACTGGACCGATCTTTTCCTTTTCGCCAGCCAGTGGCTGGATCCCACCGGGAGCCAGGCCGATGTTGACGGCAAGGACGGAGTCAACGGACGTGATTTTGCATTTATAGCCCAGAACTGGCTCGCAGGCGAAGGGGCCGTGCTGGTTATCAACGAGTTCCTGGCACAGAACCATACATCGTATACGGATCCGCAAGGTGAAAACGACGATTGGATAGAGATATACAACCGAGGCGACACGGCAGTCGATGTAGCTGGGATGTTTCTCACCAATAGTCTCGGTACACCAACAGAATGGCGAATTCCCAGCGACAATCCCGCGCTTACAGTCATACCACCCCAGGGCTACCTTGTGATCTGGGCCGACAACGATATCACGGATTCAGGCTTGCACGCCAGTTTCCAATTGAATGCAGGCGGAGACCAGATAGCATTGTTCGATACGGACGGCGGAACGCTGGTGGATTATATCGAATATGACAGCCAGACTGCGGACGTCTCCTATGGCCGAGAGTTCGATGGCCTCGACAAGTGGGTGACCCTGTCACCAAGTCCGGGCTGGACCAACAACGGTTCGTTCATTAATCTTGTGGCCGATACACAGTTCAGTCATAACCGCGGTTACTATGACGAAACCTTCCTGGTCACAATATCAACAGAAACCGAAGATGCCACAGTCCGCTATACCGTTGACGGGAGCACACCAACTGAAAGGTACGGCAGTATTTATACCTCTCCGATACTGGTAAGTACCACAACAACACTTCGAGCGGCTGCATACAAAACGGGATGGAAACACAGCAACGTAGATACACACACCTACTTTTTTCCTGAGGATGTGCTGAAACAGGCAACAAATCCATCGACTGGTGCACAAGTAACACCGGCAGGCTTCCCTACTTCGTGGGGGTCCGTCACGGGAGATTATCAGGTTGACCCTTACATAGTGAATCATTCAAGTGTTTTGAACAGGCTGACTGCAGATGATTTGCAGGCGGTTCCAACAGTCTCGCTGGTTATGGACAGAGATGACTGGTTTGGCAGCAAAGGAATATACATCAATCAGTCTCAGGATGGCACCGAGCGAGTTTGCTCCTTCGAGTGGATCGATCCCAACAGCGGAAGCGGAGCCCAACAGAATTGTGCAATAGCGATGCAAGGTGGCGTCAGCGGAGGTGGTACGAGTCTGAATCGATGGAAGGCGTTCAAGCTTTCGATGAGGCCACGATTCAAAACCACTACGGACGATCTGGAACCCACTGATGGAGCCCCCAAGCTCAACTTCAGAGTATTTCCCGATTCACCGGTCACCAGCTTCGATACGATTGTCCTTGACGCAGTCCTCAATCATGCCTGGAACCATAGCGGGCAACACAACGATCCAAGATACATCCAGGACCAGTACGTTGCCGATCTGCACAATGCAATGGGCGGCTATTCGCCACACGGACTATACGCCCATGTATACATAAACGGTCTCTACTGGGGAATGTACTACATTCATGAGAGGCCCGACGATTCATGGGCGGCTGAGACCTTCGGCGGACAAAAGGAAGAATACGACGCACTCAAACACAACAGCGGTGGCGTGATCAACAACGGTATTGGCGGAAGCGCCAGCTCTAATTTCAATGCTATGGTCAATGCCGCCAGCGCAGTCCAGTCGAATCCTACCGATTTCACGAGATACCAGGCTCTGTGTGAGAAACTGGATGTGGACAACTTCATCACATATATTCTCACTAACTGGTTCACGGGTAATCATGATTGGCCAGGAAAGAACTGGTATGCCACCCATAGATCGCCAGACGGCCTCTGGCGGTTCCATTCATGGGATGCAGAGCACACCGTTGAATTCACTGACGACTTTGGAAAGAGCCCCTACGACATACACGATAGACTCAAGGCAAGTCCGGAGTATCGCATCAGATTCGCCGATCTTGCTCAGCGTTATATAGTTAACGGTGGTCCGCTATCGGGCGCCAATGCAGTGGATATGTATCAGAAGAGAATGGACCAGATAGACCGGGCTATTGTCGGAGAATCCGGCCGATGGGGAGACACTCGCTCATCAACCGCCCACACACGTCAGGATTGGCTGAATGCCCAGACCAGCCAGCTAAGCCGTTTGAGGACTCGCGGCCAGGAAACACTGGACCGCTTGACTGATATGGGCTTATATCCCAGTATCCAGGCTCCGACCTTCCTGGTAGGCTTCATGCCTCAGCTTGGCGGATATGTCACGTCTGCTGACGAGATATCAATGATAAGCGGCACAATCTGGTATACAACTGACGGTACGGATCCGCGGCCTCCGGGAGCCCAGCAAGGCACAACAACCGGCGCTACGCTTGTTGCCGAGAATGCTTCCAAGCGTGTGCTCGTTCCGACCGGAGACATCACCGATGCGTGGAAAGGCGGAGCCGCATTCGACGACTCAGCCTGGACCGCCGGCACCGGCGGCGTCGGCTTTGAACGCGGTAGTGGCTACCAGAGCTACATCAACATCGATCTCCAGAATCAGATGTACACTCAGAACGCCACGTGCTACGTTCGAATCCCCTTCAGTCTTCAGGACGATCCAGCCGACTTCACCTCACTGATGCTGAGAGTGCGATACGACGACGGCTTCGTTGCCTATCTCAACGGTACTGAGGTTACCGGTGACAATGCTCCCGCCTCGTTGTCGTGGGATTCCCGCGCTTCGGCCAGTCATAGCGATTCAGAAGCAGTCAATCTCATGAATTTCGACATCACAGGGCATTTGGATAAGCTGGTTATGGGCAATAACATACTGGCAATCCATGGGCTTAATAATGGCTCCACCAGTTCCGATTTTCTAATCTCTGTTGAGTTAACCGCCGGGAAGACCAGCGGTAATCCAAGCGATATTTCGCCAACTGCCATGCGATACAACGATCCGCTCACTCTAAGCGCCAGCACGCACTTCAAGGCGCGTGCATTAAGCGGCGGCACGTGGAGTGCTTTGAATGAGGCGGTTTTTGCGGTTGGGCCTGTTAAGGAAAATCTGCGGATTA
>CAZYMD010000141.1:0-13488 GCA_964649005.1 uncultured Pirellulales bacterium | reverse complement strand
CGAAAGACACTGCCCTGGTTCTATAACCTGCTGATGAAAATCGATTTCATACCATACGATTTCGATTACTCGCTTGATTACGGCAGTGATTACACGATCTTTAAGATGGATGCGAACGATGCCGGCATGGCTAAGAACTACCGTTTCAGCGTCATGATCTGCTATGAGGACGTTGTTCCAGGCATCGCACGCAAATTCTCGCTGGATAAGAATGGAAATAAGCAAATCCACTGGCTTGTAAACATAAGCAACGACGGATGGTTCGTGCGCTTCGACGACAAGATGGGTCAGGTTCGACCAAGCGCGGAACTCCAGCAGCATGCGGCGCTATGCGTGTTCAGAGCGGTCGAGAACAGGCTGGCTGTTGTCCGCAGCGTCAATACAGGTATAAGTTGTGTAATTGACAGCCTGGGCAATATGAGAGACGATTATCGTGCAGGCTCACTGCCCGAAGACGCCATGGCGCGTACAGGCATCGCCGGCTGGCTGGCCGACACAATACCAATCGATAAAAGAGTGACATTCTTCAGCAAATACGGGCAATGGCTGGATTTTTGTTGCGAACTGTGTGTCGGCTCGTTCATAATAGCAGCAATCTTTGTCAGACTCGTCCAAACTCGAAAACGAAAGGTTCATTTGTCAGGGAAGCCAAATGAGAAACGCTCGCCAAAGAACTAAGACCAGAGAACAAAGTCAACTCGGATTACTCATTTCTATTTCCGCCTCGCTGTTATTTGCGGCCCTGCTTCTGTGCGGTTGTGAAGAGGAAATGCAGGATAGCAATGGCAAACCCACCCTACAGAAGTTGGAAGACGCCAAGGACGTCAATGACATGCGCCCGGTTGCCCTGCAAATAGTGCAGAATGGCCTGATTGCTGATAATGCCATCATCAGAAGCAACGCGATCGAGATCGTGGTGGAGACCAGACAGACACGGCTGATACCGAGAGTGCAGCGACTACTTAAGGACGAGGTCGTGCCGGTAAGGTTCGCCGCCGTGCTAGCCCTCGGAGACCTGGAATATACATTCGGATTAGCTTCTGTCGAACAGATGCTGAGAGACCGGGATCCGAATGTCAGAATCGCAGCATCATTTGCGGTAGCCAGGCTCGGAAGGCACGAATACGCCGAGGTTCTCCATAAGGCGATATCCAGCAGTGACCAAACTGTTCGAGCAAACGCCGCCCTTCTGTTGGGCAAGCTTGGCGATAGAAGCGTTTTGAAGGACCTTTACTGGGTTTTGACTGACAAGAAATCGGACGACAAGGTCGCATTTCAGGCGACCGAATCAATCGCTCGGCTCCAGGATGAGCGAATATATCCCAAGCTATGGACAATGCTTATAAGCGCTTATGCTGATGTGAGGGTCATGGGCGTGCTTTCTATGGGACTATTGGGGACCAAAGACGCAAAAGACGCTCTGGTCGGCATGCTGGATGACGAAGTGCTTGAGGTTCGTCTGGCTGCGGCCGGAGAACTCGGCAAATTAGGCGACAATGTTGGCGAGCCCGAAGTACTGGCCGTGCTAAAGGAAGACGTTCTTGGACAATTAGGCAGGGGAGAACGCGAGCGTGTTGCTATGTTGACGGCACTTGCCATAGGCCAGATTAGAACACCTGCCCTGACGAGCTATTTGCCGGAATTGCTGCAAGACGAGTCACAATTAGTACGGATTGCTGCGGCCAGGGCCGTTTTGCAATCTGATGCACGTTAGGATAGGCATTTACCCAGCGGTACAGGCCCGCCGGGCCCTATAGTTGCCTTAATTTGGGCTATTTGCCAGATTTAGCTTGACCTTTTGGGATTCAAAACGTAGAATTATAAAGTGCAAATGCATGTAATAGTACTGATATCGGTTCTGCGTTATTCTGCACAAGGAGAACCGCTTGGGTGATTTTCTGCGTTTGGGGTTCCCTACAAGACGTATTAGGGTGATTTGAGAAGTAATTCGAAAGAAGCGAAAGGAGCCTGTAGTGAGTACGTTAACAAAGGTTCTGATAGTGCTGCTAACTGTATCCTCGATCTTTGTCTGTGGTATTGTCGTGACTTACGTCGCCAGCGCCGAGCATTACAAAGAGCTATACGGCACTCAGCTAACCAAGGCCAGTACAGCAGCCGCCGACGAGGACAGGTGGAAAGCACGGTTGGATGAGAAGATCAAGGCAACGGATCTCGAGAGAGGTCAACTTGAAGACAAGCTGGCCAAGCAACAGACAGATATCACTACGCTTCAAAATCAGCTCCAGGAAGCCGAGAGGGCGAAGAACGAGGCCATCCAGAGGCAAAATGATGCTATAGCGACCAATACAAGCCTGCAGCAGACCAACGAACAGCAGATCGCCAGGGGCAACAACCTGGAAACTGAACTGATGAAAGTTAAGGCTGATCTGACCAAGGAACAGAGCAATCTCAAGGAAACCAATCGAGTGTTGCTTGAGAAGATGAGTATAGTTGACCAGCAGGAAGACAGGATCAAGCAATTAGTTGAAGAGCGAACGCAGTTGCAGAACAAGCTGGATCAGCTTTTAAGGGGTTACGGTAAAACGGTAGCAACTACCGGGCCTGTCCCCCAGATAAGAGATGAGAAGGTTAAGCCTGTAGTCACTCCCAAATCTATCGGTTTGAAGGGGCTTATTACCCGAGTGGACGCAAAGAACCTCCTGGCACAGATTTCCATCGGCACAGCCGATGGTGTCAAAGAGAATATGACCTTCCATATCACTCGTGGAAACGAATTCATCTGCGACCTTCTGATTCTTGACACAGACACCGATAAGGCAGTCGGTATTCTGGATAATATTCAACAAGCACCGAAGAGCGGAGACAACGTTAGCACGAATCTTATGTAGGATTACGGCTGTGCTTTGCTCCGTAGTGGCATTAAAGTACCCGACAATACCAAGAACCTGGAAGGATTGTTCACCCATAGGGGGTGGAAATTTTTCCGTAGCAGGGTGTGAGGTAGACAAATGAGTCCTATCGGACAATCGCGTGGCAAAAAAATGGACGGCGCACCAGATAACATTTATACGGTTATCCTCGTTGTGGCCTTCGGTGTAGTGGTGACAACAGCGGCTTTTGTGGCATATCAGTGCTACACCCAATACGGCGCCATTTTCACATTACCTTAGGAAATACGCTTCCAGCAATACTACTGTGACCTGTGTGAAAGACAGCCGGTCGGAGTTTGAGAAAGGAGTCGAAAGTGTTATTGGACACGATCTTAGGTTGGTTCAGTATGGATATGGGCATCGACCTGGGTACGTGCTCTACTCTGGTCTGCGTCCGTGATAAAGGCATAGTTCTCAACGAACCCTCCGTAGTCGCGGTCCGCAAAGGCACTAATGTCGTACTAAACAACGGCGAAGCAGTCGGGCTTGTCGCCAGAGAGATGTTAGGCAAGACGCCCGGCTCAATCACCGCGATAAGACCCCTGAAGGACGGCGTAATCAGTGACTTCGAGATTACCGAAGCAATGCTCAGCTACTTCATCCGCAAGGTGCACGGGCGTGGTGGACTTGTCAGGCCCCGAGTTGTTATCGCTGTCCCAAGCGGCATTACGGCCGTCGAACGTCGCGCCGTCATAGACAGCGCAGAACGTGCCGGCGCGCGTAAGGTATATCTGGTGGATGAGCCGATGGCCGCAGGTATAGGGGCAGGGCTGCCCATAACCGATCCGACAGCATCGATGATCGTGGACATCGGAGGGGGTACAACGGAAATCGCAATCATGAGCCTGGCGGATATAGCTACGTCCGAATCGATTCGTATAGGCGGCGACGACATGGACGAGGCAGTAATCAATCATTTGAAGAAGACCTATAACCTACTGATCGGCGAGGCAAGGGCGGAAAAAGTCAAGATTCAGATTGGCTCGGCGGCCCCATTGGAAGAGGAGCTTACAATGGAAATCGCCGGTCGTGATACGATTTCAGGATTGCCAAGAAAAATCATTATTACAAGCGAGGAGATCCGCGAGTCTCTGCGCGATCCGATAGCAACGATCATAGATGCGGTCACGGCCACACTGGAAAAGGCGGAACCCGAACTGGCGGCCGACTTGATCGAAAACGGAATACATATTTGCGGAGGCGGATCGCTTCTGCGAGGCATGGATATAGTGCTGGCAAATGCCACAGGACTGCATGTGGAAATTGCCGAGGATCCGTTGAGCTGCGTGGCAAGAGGCACGAGCGTTTACTTAGAGAATCTGGAGCTTTGGAAGGATACGATGGATCACAGCGACTACGGCTGGGAATAATCCTATAACAGCCTGGCAAACAGGCAACATTGAATTTCAGTCAGGGACTGACTAACACTCATGGCACGGAAGCATATAAGAGTATCGAAACGTATGTTGTTCACATGGCTTTTGCTGTGTGGCTTCATTCTATTGCTGGTGCCGCAGAGTCTGACTAACAGGCTGCAGTTTACATTCGCACGAGTCTTCCATTGGCCATTGAGTTTCGGCAGAAGCATATCACTTTCATCCCGCATGTCTCAGAGCAGAAGCGATGTTGTAAATCGCCAGGACTACGAGCGACTTCGGATTCATCTTGCCAACATAGAGGCGAAGTTGGGAAAGGCGAATGAAACGATCAATGAGCTATCCGGTCTGCGAAACAGGTATCCACTGTCAGGCGCCGCCTTTGTCCCTGCTAACGTAATTACAGCAACGATCGACAAAATGCGATGCGAGCTGTTAATCAACCGCGGCGAAGATGACGGTCTCGGCGTCGGGCAGTTCGTCCTTGCCAACAACAGCGTAATTGGGACCATCAGCGGCGTATCGCCGCGCACAGCGAGGGTCAGGCTCATCACAGATCGCGACTCCAAGATAGCTGTAAAAATCGGCGGCGCAAAAAGGACCATGCATGGCCTTGGCGGGAATCAAGCCAAGGCACCTATGATAAAACAGAAGATGAAAGAAGACGACAGAATTCTGGCTTCAGAAATGACTGGTTATCTGGATGTTCCCATGGTGATTGGGAAAGTGGTCAAATGTGAAAACAACAGCGACAGCGCTTTGCTTTGCGACATAACGGTCGAACCAGTCTGTGATATCGAGAGGCTAACCAAAGTGGCGGTTGTTGTGATGAATCCGAAGTAGCGGAATTTCACTGCCATCACTCTGTGCTCAACGATGGACATACGAGGTAAACTATAATGCAATGGTTCCGGTTTGCGGTACTAATCATCCTTGCTACCGTTCTGCAAGCCGGCTTTGTAACGACGCTGGATATTCGACCTGACCTTCTGTTGGTAACGCTGGTATTCATCGCCGTTTACTGCGGCACAACCGAGGCGATCATAGCCTCCTTCGCGATAGGTTTTGCCTCCGATCTGATCGGCTCACCCTCAACCATGGGATCGCAGATGATAACCTTCGGCATTTCCGGAACGCTGCTGGCTTATCTCAACCGAGTTGTCGCCATCAGGAAAATGCCTTTTCAGGCGGTTGCGATATTCGTTTTATCTTTCCTTGCGATAGGGACCGCGCAGGTGCTTGTATTCGCTCTGAAGAGCGAGCCTATTTCCCCAAAGCTTCACAAGGTCCTTTTATGGACAGCCATATATTCAGGGATCGTTGGCCCGTTTTTATTCTTGCCTATGGCGTGGTGGATGCGTATAAAGATAGACAGGTTCAACCGTCGCCAGCACGGGTGATTAAAGCAAAATATCGCATCAATCCACAGGGTATCAGGTCCGGCGCAAAATGTACGACAAACGCATCAAAATCTTCATAGGCATTAGCTCACTGCTGCTCTTTGTTTGCCTGCTTCGCTTGGTGCAGATGCAGCTTCTGCCAGGCTCCACTGTTCAGGATGATATAGCCAAGCTGAGAGCCCAGGGACAGGAATCAAGACAGCTTAAAACAATCAGAGGGAAGATTCTCGACAGAAACGGACGCATACTCGCCACCGATGAGCCCAGATTTCACCTTTGTATTAGCTACGATCTCTGTTCTGTCTTCGATAGTCGAATTCGCAAGGCCATACTTTTAAGAGCAGGCAAAATACAATTTCGTGCGGGGGCGGTTTCGCCATTAGAGAAGGCCCGTAAAAAAACAGAGGCCAAGGTTAGTGATTTGGAGCAAATCATCAATAAAAGTGATCTATTTGGTGTGCCACGAGAAGATTTGGAAGATAAAATACGGAAAATCAATGACGAGATATGGAACTTTAGGTCTTTTTTGGCCTGGTGGCGAGCATACCCTAATTACGATCTTCGGGATTATTATGGAAGCGTTGAGAGTATTCCTACACAAGTGGCCATCGAAGATTTCGAAAAGCGTGATCCTGACGAAGACAGCCGTATCCTTTCGACAACCAAGGTGGACATTCCCAGACTGCATGAGGACTACCCACTATTTGCCTTGAAAACTGATGATGATGTCTTCAAAGCCCAACTTGAATTCATGAAGATAGAAGGAATCAGCATACAAGCTAAGGGCCAGAGGGTGTACCCATTTGCTACAGCGGCATGTCAAACGATTGGCTGGGTTGGCACAGCAAGCCAGGAAACGGACAAGCTGGATTACGATCCAAACGATAAATTATCAACGTACCTTACGGGAGAAGTTTGCGGCAGAGAAGACGGCGTCGAATTCGTATGTGAATCGATTCTGCGCGGCAAGCGAGGGGAAAAGGTGTATGACATCGATCTCGAGCTGATTCGAGAGACCCAAACCAAGTTCGGGCAAGATGTTCAACTAACATTAGATATTGAATTGCAGATGAGAATTGAAAACTATTTAGCCAACTTCGATCATGCAGCAGGTTGTGGGCCTGGGATGGCGACGGTTGTCATCGACGTGAAAACAAACGAGATACTCGCGCTGGTATCCATGCCGTTGTATGACCTGAATCGCATCCGAGTGGATTATTCGAAGTTGAGCAGTGATCCCAACCGGCCAACCATAAACAGGACTATCAACAACTGGTATCCCCCTGGTTCAGTGATAAAGCCAATTACGTTGATTGTCGGTCTTGAGACAGGTAAGATAACCGCAAACGAGGTCTTTTCATGTCCAGCTCAGGCGGCTCCGAGGTATTGGCCAAACTGCTGGAGATTCAACGATTACGGGCTCGGTCATGACGGCCAGTGGGAAAATAACGCCCGCAATGCGATCAAGGGAAGCTGTAATATCTACTTTTCTCATCTTGGTGACAGAATAGGCTCAAGAGTTTTCCAGAAATGGCTATTCAACTTCGGTTACGGTCGCCCATTGTTATCGTGTCCGGCGAGTATCGCACACACTGAATTTGCCCGAGAATTCAGGCAATTGCCAGGCATGATTTCGAGCACCAAGTCTAAAGGACCCGTTACGAAATTCGAAGATATTCCTCCACTCGAAAATTCCGAAAAGCGATGGTTTGGTATGGGACAAGGTAAATTGCTCGTAACTCCCATGCAGGTTGCAAACGCAATGGCCACCATCGCTCGGGATTGTATCTTCAAATTTCCACATTTGTTTATAGGCGATCAAAACGATGTGGAATCTAAAGGCACAAATCTGGGTGTATCCTCTGCAACTATGAATACGGTCCTCGATGGTATGAGTGCTGTAGTAAATGAGTCGCAAGGCACGGCGCACAGCATGTTTATCTCAATGCTGCCCAAGTTCGCAAACGAAGGAATAAAGGTCTTTGGCAAGACAGGTTCGACGCAACCTGCCCATGCATGGTTTGCAGGCTTTGCGAAGGATGACAATGGAAAGAGCATTACAGTTGCAGTGCTCGTAGAAGGCGGCCAGCATGGCTCAAGCGATGCAGCGCCTCTGGCACGCGATATCATCCAGTTCTGTGTTGAAGCTGGTTACATTGGCAAACCTGTTGTGGAGGCAGGGAAAACCACGACCGGACAATAGCCTGGGATGCTACGACAAGCTAATATCAATAGGATTGTGAAGGCGGTTGAGAACTTCCTGCAGATCGCAAAAGAATTGTTCGTTGTCAGGCCAGATTATACTGTCGTCATCGGGCATTGGTTTTTCAAGCTCGTCAAGGAAGTGTGCGATTGCAGGCTCGTCGAGGTTTTCAGCAGCCACTCCAAGACCGAGCTTCTGTATGTATTGGGCGTTTATAATTTGCTCATATTGATTTGCCAGGGGCAGCATGAGCATTTTCTTTCTGAGGTACAGACACTCGCTTATCAAGGAAAAGCCCGCCGAAGCTATCACGCCGCGAGCGTTTGATAAGTCCGCCAAAAAACCCTCTGTTGAGCGTTTCTTGAAGATGCAGTTGCCCCGCTCGGCATCTTCATCGAAACCGTAGATGTAGAACTTCTGGTGTGAAAAACGCCTGAGAGTATACTGCAACTGCTCCCGGCCCTGTCCGGTAGTAGAATAGAGAAGAATGTGATCCCCCTGCCTGGGCTCCAGTTCGGTAACGATTGGCCTGACTATCGGTGGTGAAAGAACCGCCGAGTCGATTCTCAGCGGCGCTCTGAAGAAATTGATGACGATATAGGCTACGGCTCCAACATAGTGACACTCAGTGATAACGCTTGCGGTCAGCCGCGAGAACCAGTTTTTCGTCGGGTGTTCGAGCTTGCACAGGGTAAGCATGTGCTCATGGTCGATGCTGATAAACGGCACCCGCTTGCGCCACGCCCACCAGGCGCTAAAAGGCTCGAAATCGGATATCACCAAGTCAGGATTAAACGGCTCGAAATGCTGCTTAAACAATTCATCGTTGACCTTGTTGGCCTCCGGAAGCTTAAGAAGGTTCTGTTTCAAGGTCTCGGACTTGTCTATCCGTTCGCCATCGAAGGTGAAAGACAGACCAAACACTTCTTTAACACGTTGGCCAAAATACTGCTTGAGATAGAGCAGCGATTTTCTCGATCCGACGAACATAACATCGTGACCAACGTCGATGAGCCTCTGGCCGATCATGTGGGACCGGCTGCTATGCCCAAATCCCTCGCCTGCTACCGCGTAGATTATCTTTGCCATAGCGTAAGATGCTCCAATCTCCGTGAGGAACACACTATCGGCTTGTTTGCAGCCTTATCCGCATCAACCTCTGAGCTTCTCACGATAGGTTAGCGTCTTTTCAATTATCTTCGCCGCCACAGGAGCAGCCACAACACCGCCTGTGTAGTGCTTGCCAAGGCTTCTATCCGGCTTGATTATGGATACAAGGACAATAATCTCCGGATCTTCCGCCGGCGCGCCGGCAATGAACGATGCAACAAAGTCCTTGTCGGAATATCTTCTTATTTCGGGATCGTAAACGTTGGCCGTGCCTGTCTTTCCGAATACTTGCCACTTATCAAGTTTTGCGTTCTTGCCGGTGCCTTCGTTTACGACAGCCACCATCGCCTCGCTAACAATCCACTTAGCAACCTCAGGCTTTATAACGTGAGCCACCGGCGGGGTCGGTCGATTGAGCTTTGTGTTACGGCCATTACTGTCCACAACCGCCTTGACCAGGTACGGCTCCACCAACCTGCCATTGTTGCAGAGGATACAGTACGCACGTATTAACTGCAATGCGGTGACAGAGATTTCCTGCCCATAGGGTACTCGCGTTACGCTGTATTGGTTCCAACCCGACGGCAGGCGAAGCTGCCCGATGGCTCGATTGGCGCATGGCAGCTCGATGCTAACAGGCTTGCCGAAGCCAAACATTCTCAATCCCTCGTATAGTTTATCGGCGCCAAGTCGTTGCCCGACTTTGGCCATGCCGATATTGCTCGAATTGCTCAGAATCTCCTTTGGCGTCAGGTCGCCATAACCATTTCGATATTCGTGTATGGTCCCGAAACCGCTGCCCCTACCGCCGTAAGTACCCTTTTCACAGAATATCTTCTCATCCGTCTTGACGGCTCCCGTATCCAGAGCAATAGCCATCACCAGAGGTTTCAATACACTGCCAGGCTCGAACGCATCTATCACAGCGCCACTGACAAAAAGATTAGGATCGCTCGTACGTGTCTCAGCCGGATCGAAATCCGGCAAAGACACCATCGCAAGGATTTCACCAGTCTTGGCTTCAGCGACAATGGCGACGGCGCCTTCAGCTTGATAAGACTCATATTGCTGTACGAGTTCATCTCTTGCAAACTGTTGGACTGCTGAATCGAGAGTTAGAACTATTCCAACACCGTCAGTGAGTGTGCCGGTTTGTTCTTTGGGTCTGATCGGACGACGATGCACATCCTTGAAGAACACACTGCTTGCCCCCTCGCCGCTAAGCTGTTTGTCGTACTGGTATTCTATACCTTCAAGCCCTCGGCTCAGCGGTGGTGGGCTAACGAAGCCGACAATGTTCGCCGCTATACTTCCGGTCGGATAATGCCTGATCCATCGCGATTCAACACCGATACCGTGGACTCTTGTCGCCATGCTGCATTGGCTTTCGTTGGCGTCAGTGAGAACTGTGGGACGCAACTGGCCTGATTTTTCGATAGTATTTAAAATGTCCGATGCTTGCATGTTCACAATTGGTGCAAGCTTCACGGCGGTTTCATTTGCATCCTTTATCACGAGTGTATCAGCGAAAATAACCTGCGTCCTGTTGCTGCCGGCAAGCACTCGACCGCGACTATCGAGTATAACACCGCGCTGTGGGTAACGTGATGTGCGAATAAGCCTCTGTCTGGCGCAACGATCCGCATAGTCTTCGCTTCTTAGGTACTGCAAATCAAAACACCGCCATCCGAGCGAAAGCAGAGCCACCATTAGAAGCGACAGAATAACAAAGGTGATTCGGATGGCTTTCAATTTTTCCTTCCAATTCGCACCACTATGCTGGAACAGTCCTGACAGCTTTTTTTCTGCACATCCGCCTGCAAACCATCCCGTCAACAGTGTTCACAAAATACTTTCAAACAGATAATAACGGCTGGGCAAACAGCCAACCGCAACAATCTACGGCATCTGTTCGTTAAGCCGTTTTGATATTGTGCCCGGATTCATAAGGTTTTCAAGTTGAATCTGCTTGCCTCGCAACTCCTGTCTCAGCCAGCTCTGTTCGGCCTTCTCCTTTCGGAGCAGGTAGAAAGCCTGATCCTGAAAAGTACGAAGATAGACGGCAATTATCGATATGGCCGTGAAGAAGAATATCACAAATACAAAACGGAACCGGGACATCCTGCTCCAACGGTCAAAAGCAGACGAAACAGACTATACACACAATTGCCATACAGCCATAGCTGTGGCAACCACTATCTGGCAGGCATTCTCAGACGCATCCCTGGAACAACATTTTCCGGATTTTTCATTATATCGCTGTTTAGCTCAAATATCTCGGAATAGCGGCTGCCCTTTCCAAGTTCCCCTGAAGCAATCTTCCACAGGCTGTCGCCATCTATTGCAACATAGTATCGATCCGAAGACCGGACGGCGCCTTCGGTCGACAGATGTGTCTGGCCGATTGATTTTACGGTCTCAACAAGCGATTTGGGGAAAATGCTATTGGTCTGCGTTTGTGCTAAGCCCGGCAGCACAGGTATTGTAAGTTTCTGTCCCACCTTGACCTGATCCGGGGATGCAAGTATGCC
This sequence comes from uncultured Pirellulales bacterium, assembly GCA_964649005.1. GTDB lineage: Bacteria > Planctomycetota > Phycisphaerae > Sedimentisphaerales > Anaerobacaceae > CAZGMJ01. The sequence goes on along the minus strand of CAZYMD010000141.1, from coordinate 1,977 downwards.
ATTGTTGGCCTTGAAAATCAGGTTAACGTTTGCAATCTTGTTGCCAAGCTCCTCACCGTAGACCTTCTTAGCTATCACACCGAGATTGTCACCGCTTGTAACAACATATGTCTTGGTCCAGTCCGATTTCTGCGGTGCGGTACTGTTGATTGTTGGTTGGGGAGTTATAGTTACCCGTCCCGGTTGTGTGAGAATCGGCTTGGTAGCCGGTTTAACTGGTATGATCTCTTTCGAAGCATCTTCAACGCTCGGTCTTGAGGTCTGCATTCCACCTGTGATATTCTGTATCTGTCCGACAGGATTGTCCGACTGGACTACCCAATTGGGCGATTTCCTTATCCAGTCGCGTGCAAACGACGTATTGGGCGTGCCCAGACCACCGATCAGGCCATTTGTGACCGGGGATTCCAGCGTTAGTGGCGCCTGGTACCGAACGTCAGGATCTTCAATATCATTGGTCTGTGGTTCGGCCGTTGGAATTGCAAGACGCGTATCCGGTTTCCGGTCTTGAACGGATTGCTCCTGTAGGATCCGTGTGCTGAAAACCTCTTCGGTGCTTCGTTCTCTTGCGCCAAGACCTGTTACAGTGTTTTCCGCGGTTACTATGCCCTCGGCGCTGATAACCGTCAGCTCGTTGCCATCAGGCTCGCTGCGAAGCCGTGGAAGGCCGTTGACGACAAATGCAATTATAAAAATGAAAACCAAACCCAATAGCAGCCCAATCTTGGCGTCGGAAGTCATGGCAAAACTCCATTATATTTTCGTTAGCATATCCCTAATTTGCTCATCACTGTTTTGTCGCTTCTTCGCGATTCTTAGCTTGGCGCTACGAGCACGCCGATTAGAAAGCACTTGCTCACGGTCCGGCTTTATCGGTTTTTTCGTGACAACCTCGTAGATACCTTTGTTAGCGTTCTGCTTGAAATCGATCTTGACCAACTTGTCTTCCAGGCTGTGATAGCTGATAACAGCGAAACGACCGCCCGCTCTGAGCAACCGAGGTGCATCAGAGAGCAGACTTTTCAGGCTATCCAACTCGTTGTTAACTACTATCCTCAGGGCCTGGAATGTTCTTGTAGCCGGATGGATACGGCTACGCCCTTTCTGTCTGGGACGGGCCAATGCCCTGCACACTACTGCGGCAAGCTGGGCCGTAGTAGTTATGCGTTCACGCTCGCGGTGGTTCACGATAAACCTCGCGATACGCCGCGACGCCCTATCCTGGCCGAATTCGTAAATCAGATCGGCCAATGACGTTTCATCCGCCCCATTAACTATATCGGCAGCGGTAGTCTTTAATCTTTTGTCAATTCTCATATCAAGTGGCATATTCGCCTGAAAACTCAGACCTATGTCGGGATCTGACAATTGCGCAGAACAGAGACCCAGATCGGCCAGAATGAGATCAACAGCTTCAATTCCCACCTCATTCAACTCTTGGGCGAGCCTGGAGAAGTTCTCTTGAAGCAGGATTACCTTACAATCGATGTCGACCAGTTTGTGACGAGCGACATCAATGGAGGCTCGATCCACATCCAGGCCAACAATTACCCCCTCAGAACTCAGTTTTTTACCGAACAGATAAGCGTGACCTCCTTGTCCAATGGTCGCATCGACCATCACCCCATCCGGCGGTAAGCTTATCTGCTCGATTAATACATCAGCAAAAACAGGTATATGTTCAACTTGCGAACCATTCACTTCCATTGAAGCCACACAAAAGCTTAATAGCCTACATCTGTACGCCGCACCACATACGATTTCAGATGAAGATGGACCGTTACCGCCACATCAGGCGTAGTGCAGTGCATCTTCCCGACTCATTAGTTCCTGAGCCGCAGGTGATAAAGAAACACATGCAAAGGCTCCATCAAGCTGATTCAAGTGTTCCAGCCGCTCGGCGAGAATACCCAATGACACAAAGGTTTGCTCATCCACATCCCTTTGGCTATTGAGGCTCTCAGTCACTATTCGGCA
>CAZYMD010000140.1:0-13500 GCA_964649005.1 uncultured Pirellulales bacterium | reverse complement strand
ACATCGTCGAACAGCACATGCACAATATGGACATTATCAACTGGGCGGTCGGGTCGCCTCCGGTTCAGTGTCTGGCTATCGGTGGTCGCCAGCAACGAACGGGCCCGGAGTTCGGCAATATCTGGGACCATTTCGCTGTGGAATATGAATATGAAAATGGTATCCGCGTGGCGAGCTATAGTTCGCAAATTAAAGGTTCGACGTCTCGTGTGGGCGAACGTATTGTCGGCTCGAAAGGATCGTTCTGGACGGACCGCGGCCAAGGTTATGTAACGGACAACAAGGGCAAGAAGATTTGGACGTATCAGGGAGAGAACTATAGCGGTCTGGTCAAAGAGCATGCGGGACTGATCAAGAGCATTCGGGATGGCAAACCAATCAATGAATGCAAACGTCTGGCGGAGGGTACACTGACGATGATTATGGGCCGGATGAGTGCGTATACGGGCAGGGCTCTGAGTTGGAAATGGGTAATGAATGCATCCAAGCTCGATCTGTCGCCTGAAAAACTCGAACTCGGACCGCTGCCCGTGGCGCCTGTTGCAGTGCAAGGCCAAGTGCAGCTTATATAGGTCGAGGCCAATGACCGGGCTCGGACAGGATATTTCATCAGAATTGCCTGAGCAATATAAACGAGAAAAATCTGAACATCAATGTCCCACAGGGGCGGAAAACTCAGTATGCGCATGATGCTTCTATAATGATCCGGCTTTAGGATTAATGAAATCACTTTGGCTTCAGATTGCCTGTACGGGACATAAAATAGCCTGTAGGGGTGGATATTATAGCTTTTCGGGTTGGTTTCATGGATAATATCCTTGCCAGATCGACATTGCATGCGGAGACTCGACAGGTTAAAATAGATATCAGACCTGAGTTCAACCATACAAGGAGGTTTTTGCATGAGAATATTCGAGCGTGCGTTGGTTTTTGTATTGGTCCTCATACTGCTGTACGGGGCGGGCTGTGGACCATCGCGACATCGTACAGTGGTTGCTGTAGTCAGCGATCAGCAGGAGAAGGCCTTAATAGTACAGGCATTCAAAGCATCGGGGCCTGAGAGCCTCGCCGCGAAAGAGTTAAGGCGCTACGTGTACGTTCGAACGGGGGAATTGCTGCCCATAATAAGCAGCAGAAGCAAACCCAAATCCGGAATCGACTTGATTGTAGTCGGCGCAAAGCAGCAGCCTGTCGTCCAGGCCCTGGCGGAAACTTCCGACGATCTGGCGTCACGCATTGAAGCGCTTGAGGCCGAGCAGTATGTAATCAAGACGGTCGCTTACGAGGATCAGAAGGTAATTCTAATTGCCGGCGGTGATGCGGTCGGCGCACTTTACGGCGCCTATCGATTCGCTGAGATTCTGGGCGTGCGGTTCTATCTACATGGTGACACAATACCGGATGAGCAGATTGCGTTCGAGTTGCCTGATGTAAATGAGACGGGCAAGCCGCTATTCAGTATACGCGGGATTCAGCCCTTCCATGATTTTCCGGAAGGCCCGGACTGGTGGAACGCTGATGACTACAAGGCAATCATCGCACAACTTCCAAAACTGGGAATGAATTTCATCGGGCTACATACTTATCCGGAGGGTGGCGTTGGTCCTGAGCCAACAGTCTGGATCGGTGTGGATTCGGATGTTGAGGATGATGGAACAGTCAAGTTCAGCTCGCGTTCGAGCTATCATAATACGCTACGCGGTAACTGGGGTTACGCGTCCAAGAAGACGAGCGACTATAGCTGCGGAACCGATTTGATTTTCGAGCGAGACGACTACGGCTCTGATGCGATGCTCGGCATGACGCCCTGGCCTGAAACACCAGAGGAGAATAATATCGCCTTCAACCAGGTTGGGGAGCTTCTAAGAGAATCGTTCGAGTACGCACATTCACTCGGAATTAAAACGTGTGTCGGTACGGAAACACCATTGATAGTCCCGAAAGTTGTGAAAGATCATCTCGGGGACATGGGCAAGGATGCTTCCGATCCTGCTGTTGTGCAGGAACTGTATGAGGGCATGTTCAAGCGAATCGAAAAGACATATCCGGTGGACTACTACTGGTTCTGGACGCCTGAGGACTGGACATGGGGCAATCCCAAAGACGAGAAGGTCGAGGCAACGCTCGGGGACTTTAGCGCCGCGATAGCCGCCCATGAAAAGGTGCAGCCCGGCTTCACACTGGCCACTTGCGGCTGGGTCCTGGGGCCGCCTAAAGACAGGGCGCTATTTGACGGATTTCTGCCCAAGGAGATGCCTATCAGTTGCATAAATCGCAACGTTGGTTTCTCGCCTGTAGAATCCGGCTTCGCAAAGGCAAAAGACAGGCCTAAGTGGGCGATTCCGTGGATGGAGGACGATCCGGCATTGATAATCCCGCAGCTTTGGGCCGGGCGCATGCGACGTGATGCGGCCGATGCATTGGCGTATGGATGCACGGGTCTTCTGGGAATACACTGGCGGACAAGAGTACTTGGGCCAAATGTATCGGCACTGGCGAAAGCGGCATGGGATCAAGATCAATGGAATCCTAACATCGGCAGGATGATCGAGCCACAGGACACGAAGCTCATCGAGGGAAAACTCGGCGGTGTATCTGCGAAATTCCTCAACAATGAGATAGTCGATACCGAGAGTGATCCTCTGTATCAGACTGTCACGTACAATGTGAAGGCGTATCAGATAAAAACACCTGAGGGAGAATATACTGTCACCCTTAAGTTCTGTGAGCCGCATTACAATGAGAAAGGCAAAAGGGTATTCGGCGTCAAGCTGCAGGGCAAGACAGTCATTGACAGGCTCGATGTATTCGAGAAAGTGGGCAAGAACAGGGCTATGGACTTCGCGTTCGAAGGAATCAAGAGCATCGATGGAATGCTGAATATCCAATTCATACCCATAATTGAATATCCGTTTATTGCTGCGATTCTGATAGAAGGCGATAACTTCACGAGAAAGATCAATTGCGGCGATACCGCATACAAGGACTACGGAGACGACCTGTCGGATCTGGAAGCGGATCCGAGACCGCGGGATCTGCCTGCAAATGACTTCTATGCCGACTGGGCGCTGGCGCAGTTCGGTTCGGATGTTGCCGAGGCAGCCGGTAAGATGTTCTCCATGTTAGACGGGGGACCGGTGACTGCAACGAGCGGCCAGAGCGGCACAAACCTGCCTCGACCATCGACGTGGGTGAACGGTCCGGGTGGTATCAATCCCGACAACCGACCGTGGGAACAGATTAAGGGTGAGTATAAATTCGTGGATGATTTCGGAAAGCTGCGCTCGCAAGTGTGGGGCGCCGGAAACCTTGAGCGGTTCGACTATTGGCTCAACAGCTTCCGCTACCTTCGTGGGATTGGCAAGCTCAACTGCACCTGGGCGAGGTTCAATGAGGCGATGGAGAAGGTGAAGAAGACGGATGATTCGGCCGAGAAGAAGCGGCTTGCAACAGAGCTGGCTCTACCCATCAGAAAGGATCTCGTTCGTCAGTTCGAGCAGGTTCAGCGTTATCTGCTGGCAACAGTGAGCACAACCGGAGAGATGGGCACTGTCATGAACTGGCAGCAACACTTAATGCCCGGCCTGTTGACGAAGCCTGGCACAGAGCTGACGGAAATGCTCGGGGGTGAATTGCCTTCCGATGCGGTACCTGGGAAAGATTATGCCGGAGAGATGCAGGTTATCGTGCCGACCGTTCGCGGCTCTCTCCAGGCCGGTGAGGATTTGAAGTTGAAGGTGATAATTCTATGTGATGGCAAGTTAGTGGACGCAGGTTTGTATTTTCGGATACTGGGCCAGAGCGAATTCGAGAGAATTCCGCTTGTACACGTTGGGCGTTGCGTATATTCTGCCACGATTGGCGCAGATCGAATCGAAGAGTCGGACCTGGAGTACTACGTGAAGGCCAAACAGTGGAACGGCCAGGAGCGTTTCTTTCCAGCAGCCGCTCCCAAGCTGAATAAGACGGTGGTGATTATGAACTGATGGCAGTGTTGACTCGCCGAATACATTATAATTCGAGAAAGTATCATGAGTCAATCTGCAGATCAGAAGGAGACAATTTGATGAGAATAGAACGCTATACCCGCCGGGATTTTCTGAAGACCGTTGGGTTAGGCGCTGCAGCATTCGCGTTTGGACCCGGAGGCAGTGCTTCAAGGCTTATTGCGGAAGATGCGAAGGCGAGGACACCCAACATTGTTTTCATCCTGGTGGACGACCTGGGCTGGATGGACACAGGTGTTTACGGCAGCAAATACTACGAGACGCCTAATATCGACAGGCTAGCCGCCGAGGGGATGCGTTTCACGAACGCTTATGCAGCCTGCGCAGTGTGCTCTCCCACCCGAGCTGCGGTGATGACGGGACGCTATCCCGCCCGACTGGGTGTGACGGATTGGATTCGGTCCAGATTCCAGGATGGGGCTATACCAGAGGACAAGAAGAATCCTACACAGTACGTCGGAGACGAGAAGAAAAAGCTGCTCTGTCCGCCGAATGCATTGTGGATGGAATTAGATGAAGTGACAATTGCCGAGGCCATCAAGGCGGCGGGATATGTTTCATGCCACATCGGAAAGTGGCATTTGGGAGCCGATGACTGGTACCCGGAGAAACAAGGTTTCGACTTCAACATAGGTGGGTGCGATTTCGGCCAGCCGCCCAGCTATTTCGATCCCTATCTTAATAAAAACCAGGGAACGATCCCAACACTAAAACCACGTCAGCGCGGTGAGTATCTGACAGATCGGGAGGCGGATGAAGCGGTCAACTTCATTCGAGGGCATAAGAATAAGCCCTTCTTCCTTTATATGGCGCACTACGCAGTCCATACGCCCATACAGGGTAAGGAGGACCTGACTGCCAAGTATAAGGCCAAGGTGGCTACAACAAAGCAGAACAATGCAGCCTACGCAGCAATGGTCGAGAGCGTGGATAATGCGGTAGGCGATATCTGTAAGGCATTGGATGAGCTGAAACTTGCCAACGACACTATCGTATTCTTTACGGGCGACAACGGCGGGCTTGTGCCGGTGACGGATAATACCCCGCTTCGTGCGGGTAAGGGCTATCCATATGAGGGGGGCATCCGCGAACCGTTGATCGTGCGCTGGCCTAAAGCTGTAAAACCATGCTCGCTGAGTAATGAGCCGGTCACGAGCGTGGATTACCTGCCGACAATATGTGAGGCGGCGGGCGTTCCACTGCCTGAGGGTCGTGATATCGACGGTGTGTCGATTCTGGAACATCTCAAATCCAACGGTTCGAAAGAATTAGGACGTGAGGCGATATACTGGCACTTCCCTCATTATCGTGGCGGTATCGTTCCATACAGTATTGTCAGGTCGGGTGATTGGAAGCTCATAAAACGATACGAAGGCAAGGCTTTCGAGCTTTACAACCTTAAAGAGGATTTGTCTGAGGGAAAAGATATTTCGGAGAAGATGCCTAAGAAGGTCAAGGAATTGGATGAAAAGCTGACAGCCTGGCTTAAAGCAACAGGGGCGAAGCTGCCCAAGCAGAATCCAGGTTATAAGCCAGAGGCTGAAAAGTCTGAAACCGAGAAAAAATAAGCAAGAAGGCACAAAGCAGCACAGACTTCTCATTGGCATCACTATCCACACTGAGAGACCAGAGGGAGAGTCGGCTAAAATCCTCTAACTGTTATACGGATATATCAGGCGGTATCTCAAAACTTGATGCGCAGGCCCCTTTCCTTTGCCTGGGTGGCAAATGCTTCAAGCGCTCTCAGCGTGGATTTGATTTGCTCGGTGTTTTCGAGGAGTTTCTCATAAAGCTTACCATCGTTGACAAGCTGGCCTGCCGAGCCTTTGCCTGCGTTAACTTTTTCGAGTATCAGTCTAAGCTGCGATGCAGATCTGCCGAGTTCTTCGCTGGTCACAACTAATGAGGCAACGAGTCTTTCCGCCTTTGCATCAACACTCTTGAGAGTCTCGGCGCCGGTGGAAGCGAACGTTCTGAATTCGTCGATAGTGGGCTTTGCCTGCTCTATCGCCTCGGTCGCAGCCTCGAGAGTAGCGTTAACATGCTCAAGAGTCTGCTTTGCTTCCTGGAGCCTGTCACCAGCCTGTTTGGAGGCCACTGTGAGATTCGCCAGGGTAGCCTTAAGATTTTCCTTGTTGTTGGGATCGCCCAGTATTTCGTTGGCGTTTTCCATCATCGCTATAATGCTCGTAACCAAATCGTCGAGCTTCTTCTGGCTTTCCGCAGGGAAGAACTCACTGGTAACGCCCGTTGAGCCCTGGAGCCATATCTTATCGAGCAAAAAGCATGTCTCAGGTCTGTTTGGATCAAGTGGCGGGGCCGGGAGCTTGGCGGGATCGAGAGTGAGTTCGATATAGCTGCTCCCAAGTCCTCGTGTCATTAGTTTGATCTCGACGTTCGAAGGTATGTTAACGTACCTTTTGTCAATACTAAGGACAGCCACCGTCTGGTGATAAGCCTGCGATGTTCTCAGATCGACACGCTCTTCGGGCGCCATTACGGTTGTTACTCTTCCGATCTGATAGCCGCAGAATCTTACGGGTGTGTCCTTCTGGACCCCCGGCGCCGTGGGGAACTGAACAAAGACCTCGAACGAGCCGACTTTGCTGACCACGGACGGCAGGTCCCCAAACTTGAAAACCAGCCATACGAGCGCAACGATGCCCGCAATCACAAAGAAACCAACTACAGCATTTCTCTTTCTCTGAGAGGTTTCGTAGTCACTCACTTGCGTTGTCCTTTCCTATCAGTGTGGCCGTCCATGAACAACTCTCTGATTGCACGCAACGGGTAACCGCTTTCATTGAGCCGTTTGATAAGCTTGATCTTGTCAACACCCTTCTGGTCAAACATACGTCTGCCTGTCGGGGTTACCTGCGTCGGCTCAAGCAAACCAACCATGAGGTAATATTGCAGAGATTGGCGTGAAATACCAGCTTTTTTTGCAGCCACACCTATCGTCATCATTTTGTCTTTGTCAGTCAAGGCTCTTGTCCGAAATACGCAGGCGCTGCGCCCATGCCCGGCAAGCAAGTGCTCGGAGCAGGCCGCGAGGCGGCAATCAAGGTTTCAGCTACGAATCCAAATGTTTTTGCTCCATCTTTTCACATAAAGCTCGAATAACAGTGTTGAACGAGGCTGTTATTTGTTCGAGAGTCGGTTGACTGGGGTTTTTAATATCACCATTTGTCCTATGTAGTCTCTTAGCCCAGTTGGGCGAAACCATCAGCAAATAGTCGAAACCCGCTGGGATTTCATCCTGGCTCAAACGAAACGCTTCTCTTATAAGACGTTTGAAGCGATTACGAACAACGGCATTGCCACAGGATTTACCTACAGAGACCCCCAATCTGGAGAAATCGTATTCATTGTGGGCTATGTATGCTGCAAGCAGGCCATTGCGAGCGCTGACGCGTTGGGCCAGAACTCTTTTGAACTGTTCGTTACTAACAAGTCTTTTGTTTTTTCCAAGAGTAAGGCGCTTCATGTCAGTTCTGTTTACTCGGAGCCACGTTAGATGGATATGAGCATAAAAATGCCACAACTGTCGTACGCACTGACTAACAGGCCCCACCAGCGCATATAACTACTTATGTGCTTTTTAAAAATATCGGCTAAGACTGTCCGACTTCGCCAGCCTTTCGCAAATCAATCTCGTTAAGAATAGGACCGATAATCTTAAAGCGGATGCATGTAGTTCTTATCGTACTTATGTGGAACTATAGTCCCTGCTGCTCTGCAAATGATGCTTCCAGGTGATTATCCGCCTCGAAGACCTGGACGGCACGTTCGAGAGTGGAACGTGCGCGTTGCGGATCTTCCGCCGAGAGAAGGATACTCCAAAGGTTGTGGTAAGCGCTCATATCCCGCGGCGCCATCTGTACCGCTCGCCTTGCAGCCTCAATTGCGAGTTTTGTCTCGCCTCGATTGCAATTCACCTGAGACATCAGAATCCATGCAGCGGAGCAATTGGGATCATGTTCCTGAATGATACGAGCGTTGGATACTGCGTGCGAGGAGTTACCTTGAGCGAGATACTTCAATCCAGCCTGCAGAAGGTTTTTTTCAATGGATCGCCTGGCGATCAGCAAAGCTGGATAGTCGGGAATTATCTTTAATCCTTTCATGCAGTAGCTCAGGCGTTCTTCATACCTTGTGGCTGTTTGTAGTGATTGGATGCAGGCGGCTACGTCTCGAACTTTTTCGAATTGGCCAAGCCACTGCTGCTTTCGCAGGTGGTCTATGCTTGTCCAGTCGAGATGGCTATGGACCGAATCGGATCGAACCGTTTGGAAGAATTCCCGCAATGTACTGCGGCCCGCCGGGTTCTCGACAGTGCAGAACTCGATAAAGGGCGAATCATCAGTGTTACAGGTGAACTGCCTGACATATCGCCTGATGTCGTTCTGGTCGGCGATGTAGCAACTGAGCACATCGGCAATGCTATGGATGTTGACCTTAGACAGGCTTTTGGCTACTGCAGGTTTGTACAATTCCGCAGCAATATGCTGAATGGAAAACTTCTGGGGCTGATTGGAGCCCACAACCACAAAGAAGGGTGATGGTTCTGTAGTCATGTACCATAGCGTCACATGGGGAAAGACTTCCATCATCGTCCCCAACACGCTGTTGACCACGTCGCGGCTCTCCGTTCTGTAAGTGTCTATCCACGACATGAACAGGCCATGCTCATTGAGATGTTCACGTGCACATTCGAAGTAATCCTTGGTAAAAAGCGATCCATTATCCGCGACCCGACTCATACCTGTGCAATCACCAATGATCACGTCGTACGTCTGCCTGGAAAGATGCAGGTAATTTCGAGCGTCCATATAGATCATGTTCACGTGATCGTCGAGGTCGTCGCCCAGGTTGAATCCTGCGAAGTGCTGAAGCGAGCATCGGACCACTTCCGGCGCAATCTCGGCACAGTCGATCCTTTCAAGGTCGTGCATTGCAAGACAGGCTGTGCTTTCTCCTGAGCCAAAACCGACTGACAAAGTGCGCTCGGTATGTCGGTTGAGTAGTACTGGGAAATGACCGAGCATTTTCTGGTCCGCACGAAATTCGCGAGATGTGCCGGCGACGATGCAGCCTGATGTATACAAATAGAGAGAACCGTATTTGGGATTTCTGTGAATCGAAACAGTTGTGTTAAGCCCTTCTTTCATTGCTACTATTTCGTGGCCAAATTTGTAGCCGGATAAAGCCACCGATTTGACGAATAGATCACGAGGAATGTAGCCGATCCATAAGGTGATAAATACTGAGGCAATTGGAAGAATGAACCGCGTCGCCCACGTTCGAGGAGCCGGTGAGACATACACAAGCCACATCACAGATGCGAACCAGACGACAATTAGCCCCAGAATAGTGATCGACGACTGTAATCCAAGCAGTGGAATGAGTACAAAGCCCGTTAGCAGCCCCCCCGCTACAGCTCCAAGAGTGTTCACGCTATAGGCAAGGCCTGTGGAGACACCTACGCAGCCGACGCGATCCACCCAAGCCTGGATCATCAAAGGAAAGCCAATCCCCATCACAATGGAAGGAACCAGCAATAAAATGGTGCATTGAATCAAGGGCTTTACAATCCGCAGTGGAACCATACCAGTCAAAAGGGACATCTCAGGTTGGGAAGATATCCATGGCAACAGATGATAGTTACACAAGTGCAGCCAGGGCAGATACGCAATCCCTGCAATCCCCAGCATAAACAGCATGGCACAGTAAGCTAACGCAGGATTTTTCAGAGACTTCACCACACGCGAACCGATCATCGTGCCGATTACATTGCCGACGAGGTACACTGTCAGTACGGCACTGAACACATAAGTGAAATTGCCGACGGAATGAACCACGCTTCGCATCCACATCAGTTCATAGCCGATGCAGGCAAGTCCGCTCAAGAAGAAGCCACAAGCGAGCAGCTTCAAACCTGAATGGCTACGTGACGCTTTTGTGACAGACATCTGTGTTTGCACTGAACCAACTAAGAGGTTCCGCTTGTATGAGACTCTATGTAAGAGGTATCCACCACATGCAACGACAACGTTAAGTATAGCCGAAGTGCGCAGCGTCCACATCACGCCGATAGATGGGATTAGCACGAATCCAGCCAGGAATGTCCCGGCTGCCGCACCCAGGGTGTTCAGGGCATATAGCCTGCCCACGAGAGGTCCTGCTTCCTTTTCAAGCGAGGTGATGAAACGAGCAAGCAATGGCAACGTACTACCCATCAGAATCGTCGGAACAAGGAGTATGAGGCCGGATACGACCGCCTGCCATACGATTAACGCCCCGCTGTCCGGATGGAAGCTGCGCCAGAGCCACACGTAGAAAGCATCCACTTGCCTTAGCGCTATCGGTGACATCAGGACGGTTGTCGTAATCGCAAGCTCAATCATAGCATACGCCCGGAGCGGTCTTCTAAACCGGTGGCCCAGTTTGCCCATGATCGCAGCGCCTATAGCAAGCCCCCCTAAAAACACTGAGACCACGATGCTCGACGCATATACGGTATTGCCGATGATCAGCTTCAACAGGCGAAACCAAACGACTTCATCCATGAGGGAACAAAGACCGGAGGCAAGATAGACACATACCAGGGCGTGGATGACAACCTTACGATGTGGCATTGCATTGTTTTGGATTTTGTTTGTTGGCGCCATGATTCCGTACCTTTCGATTACATAACCTATGCGACAGGTTGTGGGTCGGGCGTCATTGCGATACGGTGATGCGGCTATACGCGCTGGGCGTATGGATGGGAAGACCGGGCAATCAGCCGGTGGCTCAAGAAAAGATATGAACAAAAGCAATTATGGCAAATATTTCAGAAAATGAAGAGCTTCTTGAGCGGACACTCCAGGTCTTGATGGCGCCGCCATCTCACTTCTCGGCAATGGTGTCACTCCCAATTCAACAACCAGAACCAGTTAAGAACTCGAACAACCATCAGGCGGTCATGTACAGATGATAACAGTCTTGGATGAAAGTAATAACTATGAATATATAAAGAAGAAACCGCCTGTTATTCCTTTAATATATCGGCAAGTAGTGTGATTGTCAATCTTTTTTACTTTTATTTTGTGGCATATTTTGAAGGCACGACACGCAATAAAGCGTGGTGTTGTTTGACGATGTGATTTCAAAATGTCACTTGGCGAAACGTGGCGGTTATGATCGGGGGCATTAACCGATCCTGTCAAGAGATGTAATACCTCGGCTCGGAGACCATATAAAAAGTAAAGCAGCAAGCTCCAAACAGGTGAAGCTTGCTGCTGCCAAAGAACTATTGAGATCCCAGATACCACAAGGGGCGATTCTGGATACCTATCGATTGCCTATGGTCAGGCCCGGCCAGTCATCTGTACGGAAAGGCGAAGCTGGCAGGCCCTCCTTGTTGTAAAGGTTGCATATGGGATTATTGGCCCAGGCATAGCGCACTGCGACAGGTTTGGCGACCTTTTCGGAACTGACAACGATGGTATCGCCTTCAATCTTCGCATCGGCCCAAACGAACTTGCGATCCTCACCGGCGACAGCAAAGCCTTTTAGATCACCATCTTTGGCGACGAGACCGCCACCAACGTGATCGAACTGGAGAATCGCCTTGTTGTCTTCCACTTTCATGGACTTATATAAAGGACCTGAATATACGATGTCCTTGCCATAGGTTTTCGCCAAAGCCCAGAGAGAAAGGCGTTTGCCTACATCCTGCTTGTTCTTTGGGTGGATGTTGTTGGCCTCACCAATGTCAATGATGACGGCCATACCAGTGTTGGGCAGGGAAAGCGTCATCGTCTGGGCTTCCCTAAGCTCGGCCCAGGCGCATTCGACAGGCTCAGGATCGATAGCCATAAAATTGGCCAACTGGACGAAAAGGAACGGAAAATCGCCCTGGAGCCAGTCCTGACGCCAGTTGGTTATCATAGCTGGGAACAGCGTGCGATACTGATAGGCCCGGCCTGCGTTGGACTCGCCCTGATACCAGATCGCACCTGCGATACCATAAGGCAGCAACGGCGCGATCATGCCGTTGTAGAGCGAAGTTGGGGCACTCGGATTATCGGCGCGGATAGGCGCCTGTGGCATTGCAGGGATGGAAGCCAAATCGAAGCTCTTGATATATTTCCAGGCCCCCGCCAGTGAGACCGAAGCATCATCGGAACCGCTCGCTTTGACCCAGAGCTGGTCGGGATTGCCATAGATACCGCCACCACCGCCAGTATCGAGGACCTTGACGGTTATTACATTGGCGCCTTCTTTGACAAGGTTTGCAGGAACTGTGTATTTACGGTTTGTGGTATATTGCCCCGCCCTTTCGTAGCCTCCAATTCTTTCGCCATTGAACCATGTCGTATCCATATCGTCGATGGGGCCAAGCTGAATAACAAGCTCCTTGCCCTGCCATGATTGAGGGACGTCGATTTGCTTTCTGAACCAGACCAAGCCATCGAAGCTACCCAACTCAGTAGTATCCCAGAGTTTTGGCAGGTCCATCTGTTTCCATGATGAATCGTCAAAGTCGGGATCGATGCAGGCTTTTCCGGATTGGTCTGCGAGCGATATCTTCTTGTGCCACTCGTTCATTTGCTTTTGATATACCTCTTCAGCAGGGGCCGGATCCTTTTTGAGCAAATCCATCTTTTCGATCACTTCAGAATAATCTTCAAGCTGCTTCAATACGCCCGCGCTGGTCCATGATTCGGCGGGAGTGCCTCCCCAACTGGTGTGGATCAGTCCTATCGGAATATCGAGCTTTTCGTGCAGCTCTCTGCCAAAGAAATAGCCTACAGCGGAAAAGTAAGGCACAGTCTGGGGCGTGCAAGAGGCCCAATTGCCTACACAATCCTCCTGCGGTCTGTCCGCCACCTTTTTGGTCACTGTAAACAGGCGAATGTTAGGATAATCGGCTGCCTTGATTTCCTGCTCAGCGTTATTGCCCCCCATGACGGAAAACTCCATGTTCGACTGACCCGAGCAGACCCAAACCTCACCAACAAGGATATTCTTAATGGTTATGGTGTTCTTGCCGGTGATTGTCATCTCGTAAGGCCCCCCCACCTTAGGCGAGCTTACCTTGAACATCCACTTACCATCCTGGCCAGTCTTGACTGTCCACTGCATATTAAGCCAACTGACGCTAACCATCACCTCTTCACCAGGCTCGGCCCAACCCCAGATGGAAACTTGCTTGCCCTGCTGGAGCACCATGTTGTCTCCGATGATGGCAGGTAAACGGATATCGGCAAACGCTGCCGTGCTTAACATTACGAGCAAATAAACGACCATTGCCGAGAACCATCTTCTTCTGTTCATTAGCTGACTCCTTATAACTTCGAATACTTTACTGACATAGATGCCGTCCTACTGAGGCCGGTCAGAAACCAGCACTACGGCTCGTCTGTAAAATAATAAGCCTTGGGACGTTGTTAGTAAACGATAATGTAGGATACCCTAAATCGAGAGCGACGGGAACAAACTCTGC
>CAZYMD010000139.1:0-13508 GCA_964649005.1 uncultured Pirellulales bacterium | reverse complement strand
CCGCGAAAGCGGGAATCCAGTCTTTGTCACCCTGAGCTTGCCCCCCAGGGGCGAAGCGCAGCGAAGTCGAACGGGTCTGGCCCCGAACAAATCTAATCCCACACACCCAGCACAACCCCTGTCATCCTGGACGCGATCCAGGACCTCAACATCCTGCATCAAAAACCGACGCGCAAGCATACATAAGGCACCTAACATATTCACAACCATCTTCCCTTTTAATCACCCCCCTTCGCAAAAACTCAAGTCCCGCATCCCCACTGTCATTCCCGCGAAGGCGCCGAATCCAGTCTTTGTCACCCTGAGCTTGCCCCCCAGGGGCGAAGCGCAGCGGAGTCGAACGGGTCTGGCCCCGAACAAGTCTAATCCCACACATCGGAAATTCATCCTCAACAAGGCTCTGCCCATTTACGCCCTCCTCAACTCCTCACCTGCCCTCCTCCAACCAAACCCAGATGAAGCCCAACACCGTGTTGTGCAGTCCACTAACAACCAGCATGAGGGGTTTTGCCCAGAGCTACGCAGGAGCGGCGGGTAAAATCCATCTCTATGCACATGTTGGGCGGCTTTTATGGACTGAAACCAACTCCATTTTCACAACCAGCATCAATAACCTCTCCAATAATATTTTGCCTTTGTTGGATATATTTCATAATTTCCTTGACGCAAGTACCTATAAAAGTTTCTCCGCTCCCGTATAGACCTCTTCCACTTTTAATGCCGCCGCCGCATGTCCCGGAAGTTTTTCTGGATTCCACTTTTTCATATCATCAAAGACAACACCTTCTTTGTGGTATTCAATACTCCCTTTAATCTGATAGGACGTTCCTTCTTTTGTTATAAAAAGAATCGATCCTTTGCTGCCTGCAAGTATATTCTCCAATGTTTTAGAGAAGAAGTTATTCGCAATTACTATAGTATCTTCGCTGAATTTTGATACGCAGGTTGCGTATATCGCATTAGGATGTCCATCTCCATCTATAGTTGATAAAATGATGGGGCCTTCTCGATTTTCCCATTCCTTACTCACTTTTTCAGGTAATGTTGCCATAGAATATTTCCTTATGATGTAGTATTATAAAAAAACTTTCAGCCGCTTCGCGCCTTAGATGTGAATGCCATCTGAGAACCACTTCGATGTTATTTTTCTCCTATAACCAGCCTCTCTTTTCCCAGTTCATATCTGCTTACGTCCTTTGTCAAATGTGTTCCAATTAACAGCGGATGCTACCCAACAATAATTATACAGTCTGTGTAAGACGGGAAACATAGCCTGCCTCTTTCTGTATAAGAAGTTCCCGATGATAAGAATAGTAACCTCTTTGTATTCCATTACACCACCTCCGCCGGGGCTTGCACAAAACCTCGCCGGGAAAAAACCACAAATACTTTCAAAAACGCACTATACCTACTAACTCATGATTATAGACACCTCATACTCCCATTCAACTACCTTTTCCCACTTTTTCATAAAAATATGAGTTTATCCCAGGCTACGACCTGGGACCCCAGCAACCCAAGCAAAACCAACTCGTACATATGCATACCTATCCCTATATAGGCCCGGCATATTTCATATTTTCTTTATCCCACAGTTCCTGCCCAAAAAATAACAAAACGATACGCACTCAGCACAATCCCTGCCTGCCCTGGACTCGATCCAGGGTCATCCTGAAATTTATTCAGGACCCCAACAACCCCCGCAAAGAACCGACACGCACGCATATATGCAGGTCCTGACATAGGCTCTGCTTATTTTTACACTGCTTTGTATTTTTGCATCTTGCACTTTGATATTTGATCTTCTCTGGGGCCTCTGTGTCCCCGTTGGCTAACACAAAAAACTGTGTAATCTATGGTTAATCCCCTTGACTTTCAACCTTGTTTTTTGTATAATACATACCTAACATGGACTTTTGACAATAATACATCGAATACAACATCCTAAGACTCGCTATCGTTTAATCACCTAAATCGCTTACAACCAAATAGTCATTCCAAAATCGTAAATTGCGGAGGCTTGCCCCGCCCCCATGAGCATTGATGCATCCCAATATGTCGTAGGTCCCGATCACTCGGGGCCGAAGATCCCAATCCATCGGGACCCTATCATACGCCCCATCCGCGACAGACAGTATGGGATCATTTTCAGCACAAAAACGTGTAAAACTGAGCAAAAACCACTCAAAAGTGAGCATAAATCGCAAAAACTACTCAAAACTGTAAAAAGCCAAAAAACGATGCAACTACTTATACCAAAGACGTTTACATCATATTTCCCCTCAAAAGGCGAAAAAAAACAAACCCAATCAAACCCAATTTTATGCTGGGCTCGACCCAGGACCCCAGCATCCCGGCCAAGAACCGACACGCACGCAATCGATACGCACGCATATGCCAGCACAAATTCCGCAAAACAAAGCCAATGCCGAAGGCACGCCCCAGGTGGATCACAATGGAGAACATAGCACATATAGGCAAATAGCATGACTCTCGCACTTCGTCACAACATCCACGCTCACAATCGAGTGCCCAATTATGCAAAACAAACCCAATTTCCAGAAGGCCAAAAACAATGCACCATTCTATGAACACAAGTGTTATGCTGAAATACACCGCCGAACCCGTAATAAAAACAAAGCCAATTCCGATGGTCCCGATATCGGAAGACACCCTTCCACAATCAACTCGCTGTCGTCTCAAGCGAGCGAAGCCTTCAGCCCTGAGCGCAGTCGAATGGGGAGTCGAGGATCCTGCCTTGAGCAACATCGAACGGGATATCCCCTCCGACTATGGACAACCGTGCAAAACAAAGCCAATCTTCAAACCAGGAGCAAACCTACCCCAGAGTTTCAATACCCCTCATTTTTTCTTCACCTCTAAACCATTACGCAAAAGCAATTTATAAAATATATTCAATTTTCCCGTTGACATATATGAATCAGTGTGCCATTATAATAGTACACTATATTACTAAATATCTGATATTATAGAACAAAGCATGGAGACACGAAATGATTAAGTTCTCCTTAGACGTCAAAAGTGGCGTACCCTTCCATAGACAAATCGTCGACCAGATCCGCTACGGCATAGCCTCCCAGGCCCTCCTGCCGGGCGAACAGCTCCCTACCGTCCGCGAGCTGGCCGTACAGTTGCAGGTCAATCCCAACACCATCCGCAAGTCCTACACAGAGCTGGAAATCCTCGGTATCCTCGACACCCAACAAGGCACAGGCACCTTCGTCGGCAGCCGGCAAGTGGAGATAGGCCCCGACGAAAAAGAGAAAATGCTAAAGCTGATATGCGATGAGCTTGTCGCACGTGGCCACCAGTATGGCTTTACTCTCAAAGAAATAGTCACCCACTTGCAAAGGAGACTCGAGAATGGCTAAAAAAGGAAATTCCAGAAGTATCCTCCCAGGTCTCACCCGTGAGTATAAAGCAACCACCCAACTCGAGGCCGAAGCAGCTTCGCTTAACTGGGTCGGAGCCCTCGCAGCCGCTTTCATCGTACTGGTCGGCGCCCTGCTAAATAGACTTCTGGAGGGCACTTGGGAGCAATGGAACATCTACATCATCATCTTCACGGCCCTGATCGCTAACATCTGCTTCTTCGGTATCAAGATCGCCAACCAGTGGGAGCGCGCCATCGTCCTACGCCTCGGCAGATTCCACGCCCTCAAAGGCCCGGGCCCGTTCTTCATCATCCCAATCATCGAGAGCGTCACCCAGTCGGTGGACATGCGTATCCGCTCGACGGATTTCAGCTCCGAATCCACACTCACCAAGGACACTGTCCCCGTCAACGTGGACGCCATCTGCTTCTGGATGGTTTGGGACGCCAAAAAGTCAATCCTCGAAGTCGAAAACTTTTACCAGGCAATCGTCCTCTCCGCACAGACCGCCTTGCGTGACATCATCGGTACCCACCAGTTGACCGAAATGCTCAGCCATCGCGAACAACTCGGCAGGAAGCTCCAGGAAATACTCGACGAAAAGACGAACCCCTGGGGAATCACCATCCAGTCCGTCGAAATACGCGACATCATCCTGCCCAGTGAACTTGAAGACGCCATGAGCAAGGAGGCCCAGGCCGAACGCGAACGTCACGCCCGAATCATCCTCGGAACCGCTGAAACGGAAATCGCAGAAAAATTCGCCCTGGCCGCACAGCAATACCAATCCAATCCGATTGCATTGCACCTTCGTGGTATGAACATGCTCTTCGAGGGCCTCAAGGAAAAAGGCTCGATGATAATCGTCCCCAGCTCCGCCCTCGATACAATGAACCTCGGCGCCATCGGCGGCCTGGCCGCCCTCAGCCAGACAAAAGAGGATGACACAAAAGCGGAATAAACGGATCAAAAATATCGAAAAAGGATATCTAAATTCAATAGTAGCGTGGTAGATATCAATCGTGCCGCAGCGCCGCGACCGGATCGACCCGCGCCGCCCGCAGTGTCGGATATATGCCGGCCATCAGGCTGACCAATATCGCAAACAACACCGCCCCAAGGCAGAGCCACCATGGAAAGCTGAAATAATCAACGTGAGGCACTCCCTTGCCGGCGGTTATCCCGTTAATCACAAGGTTGATCACCGTGCTGACCAACCACCCCAGAGTCAGCCCGAACACCCCGCCGAAAAAGCCTATCGTCCCCGCCTCGAACATGAATATCTTCTGCACGTCACCGTCGGTGGCGCCCACCGCCTTCATAATACCGATCTCCCGATACCGCTCCAGAATCGACATCACCATCGTATTGATAATCCCCAGCGAAGCCACCACAATCGCCACCATCCCCACCGCAAGCAGAAACATATCCATAAACACAAACGCAATCTTCATCTGCTCCAACTGGTCCACCAGTGCAAACGTCCTGAATCCCCACTCCTTCATTTTTTCCTTAACAGGATCAACGTATTTGACCGACTTGAGCCTGATATTCACAGTCGAATATCCCGCCCGCTCATCAGGCCCCTTGAAGAAGTCCGAAACGCTGGTTAGTGACATTTTCTCCATCTTGTCCGCTGCTCCCGGTGCAATATACACGTCGCTCCGCAGAGGCGTAGGCCCGCCGAAGCCCATCCGCTCGGCCACTCCGGCAATCTTGAACTTCCGGCTCTCCTGCGCAAACGGCAGCTTCTCGCCGCTCATCATCGCTCCCATCCCCCCAGGATTCAGCATCTCCATACTCACCTTCAGTGTCGAAAGCTCAATCTCCTGCCCGACCGCGCTGTCCGTATCCTTAATGCCAAGCCGCCGCAACAGAGAATCGCTGATAATAAGCTCGTTGGCATCATCCGAAGAATACACCTGCCCGGATCGCAACTTCATCAAACCAGTCTCGCACACACGCGCAGGCAGCACCTGCACAAGGCTGAACTGCTCTTTCTCACCCAAGTGCAACGTCGCCGGAAAACGCTCCTCCGCAAACACTCCTTCAACTCCCTCGATCTTCTCGATCTCCGCAAGCAGCGCATCATCGAGCACACGAGCATCCTTCTTCTCTTCTTCAGGCACCGCCCATCTACGCCCTCGCCCCCTCGGACCGTGGGAAAATTCTGGTCCTGCCGATCCCGAATACACAGTTACGTAATTGAACAGCTCCAGCTTCTGGAATTGATCCGTGATATTCTTCTGCACACCCTTGCCGAACGATATCATCGAAACCAGCGCACCGATCCCGATCACAACACCGCTCGTTGTCAAAAACGTCCGCAGCTTCTTCTTCCGCAGGTTCGCCAAAGATTGTCCGACATAGTCACCGATCCGCATCGCTCTGCTCCATTTCTTCTCGCCCGACAACCTTTCCGTCGCAAAGCCGAATCACATCGCCCGCGAATTCCGCCAGCAGATCCTCTTCATGCGATATCATTATCACCGTCAGACCCTGACCACTATTCAACTCCGCCAACAACTGCACCACCTCCCTCGATGTTTTACTGTCCAGGTTCCCTGTAGGCTCATCCGCCAGCAACACCTTGGGCTCATTAATAAGCGCTCGCGCCACTGCAACCCGCTGCTGCTCACCACCCGATAGTTCCGCAGGCCGATGTTCTTTGCGCCCACTCAGCCCAACCCTCTCCAGCATCGCCTCCGCCCGCCGCTGCCGCTCCTTCTTTTCCACTCCCGCAAATAGTAACGGAAACGCAACATTATCCAGCGCCGTGTATGCAGATATGATATTGAAGGACTGGAATATCATCCCCACCTGGTACCGTCGGTACAGCGCCAACTGCCCCCTGTTCAGCTTCGCAATATCCTGCCCTCCCACACAGATACTCCCTGATGAAGCCGTATCGAGTCCACCGAGAAGGTTCATCAGCGTCGATTTACCCGAACCCGAAGGCCCCGTCACACCCAGGAATGCCCCTTCTTCAACCGCCATATCCACATCCGCCAGGGCCGCAACCTTGACCTTCCCAGTCGAATAGACCTTAGTCAATCCTGTCGTTTCAACAAAGCTCACCGTTTACACACCTCATCATGTCTTTTTCTTCATAACAACACGATACATACTATACAGCTTTTCACCGTAATTGGTTACCCCCTAACCGTTTTTCTTCCAGCCATATCCCAACAACCACCACTTCGCCCAATCCGCACCAGACGATGCCACATCTGGACGCCAGATTGCCTATCATACAGTTCCCGCTCCAACCTTGCTTATATTTTTACTTCATCCGGTTAATGAGTGGTTGACCGTTGCAAGTCAGGGCCCTGGAATTATTTGTAGAGAAATACACCTGCCCATTATTCAGAAGAACCATATTTTTCTGGAAATGCCTGACCGAAGTGCCTATATTGCTCGATATCGAATGAAGTACGCAGGTATGGACCACCTCATCCGGACGACTGAATCTCAAAGCCGACCGAAGAGGCACAGCAGTAAGGGATGGTGGCCATGGGATGGCCTGTTGCCCTGATAACGATTTGGATTCTTGTGGTAACCGTACAGATCGTTGCCTGTTTCCGGCATCGCCCTGCCGCTAAAACATCTCATAAAACATCCTCATCTAAACTCATGCGCTTCAAGCCACCCCTTTACATTGAAGTCTTCCAATGCGCCTACTACTACAGCGCCCTCGCCAGGCGGCGCATGCTTATCTGGGATTACCGGGACAACAATGGCGTCCTCCACTCAGGCGTGTCAGCATCACACGAACAAGCGGTCCAGGCCGCCAGGAAATTCGGATACTCACCAGCCAACGGCGACCGGAACCACCCGGAAATCAACTGACGCCTACTCTTGCCCGGCTACCTGGCCACCCTGGAATCACCGATATGGCGAACGTTATCATTTCTCCAATAGTCGGCGTGGTAAGTCTCACCATCCTTATTCCATATCTTGCTAATGATATCGATGTCGCCGTCGCCATCCACATCACCCAGGACCACATCGTGCCAGCCCGGATTGTCGATCTGAATTACAACAGGCCTAAACGACGGCTGTTTTGCAGTTCCAACGTTCTCCCAGATAACGCCTCGCTCTTTCAGCCCTCTGGGCTTCATCGCAAGCTTGCCCTGTGATTCCATATATGTATCAGGATCTTCCTGCTCGCCGCTAAAAATATCAAGGTCGCCGTCGCAATCGAAGTCGGCCACGCCAAGCGAATGAAACGATCCGGTTCCCTCCACATCACCCGGCTTCACAGGAGGATCGGCGAGCTTATGTCTCTTCCACTCGGCGCCCTTGCCCAAGTTCTCCACCCAGTACACGTGCGAAAGCCCCGTGTCGCAATCGCTGTAGACTATATCGTTGTGCCCATCGCCATTCAAATCGACCACCCACGAACGCGTGCTCGTTCCGTACGACGCATTCTTGATGAGTACGTGAGGCCAATCGTGCCTTTTCCACTGTCCGTACCCGTTACCCGGATTCTCGAACCAATAGCCCGGAAGGACAGTGTCGTTATCACCATCCCCATCGATATCGCCCACCCCTTTAGGCGCCACACCGCCGTGAAAATCCAGATCATCACAAATCTTCACCATCGCCAGCCCTTTAGCCGTATCGAACCATGCCGTTCCGATATTCGCAACAATATCATCGCGACCGTCTCCGTTGATATCAGCCGCCACGACATCGTGCCTGCCACCTCCATATTCGACAACCTTCCAGGGCCTGTCACCATCTTTGGCCAGTCCGCCCGGATTCTTGAACCACACCCTGTTCATCGCCACGTCAAGCAAGCCATCATTATCGATGTCCAGAACATCCGCTCCAAGTGAACCGTTCAAAAACTGCGAGCGTCCCATCGTATGCTGCTTCCACTGCGAATCGCTTACACGCTCGTACCAATAGCTCGTCTCGCTGGTCCGTCTGCCGATTGCAACGTCCAGATCGCCGTCGCCGTCGAAATCACCCACGGCGGGCCCCGTCGTCCCCCAGCCTTCCGCAGGCAGCGGATTTGCGATGTAGAAGTGAGTCCACTGCGAAACATCCGCCCGAACCACCGCGCCAGCCACCATACAAACCCCAATAACAAACCACATCCATCCTCGCCACTCCACTTGTGCCACTGCACCGCGTCTGGTCATGTCAACGTCTCCAAATCGTCTGCGTTATACTTATCCCCATCCTGCAAAACAGTCTATACCCTCACTGCTCGGTTGTCCACCATTGCCCCGTTACATCTCCAATCCCTCGCAGGCTTAATCCTGTCTGCTTCTGCGGGCCACTCGGCCAGAAATAAGCCTGTACAAAACGGCCAGGACAAATCCAGCCAGCAATAAACCACCCAGACGCCATGTGACACCGTCGACCAATCCCTGCGCCGCCGACGCATATTCCGGCAATTCCTCCGCCTTCGCAAGCTCGCGCAGTTCCACGACCAGCGCCCGCAGCTCGTTCGCTGTCAACGTCACCGCCTCAGCCGTCGCCTTATAGTCTTCTATCTTAAACGTAGACTCCTCACCGTCGCTCTTGCCCAGCGAACTGTTGTTCAGCTCTTTGAGTGTATCGGTTGTCGCCTTAGCCGCCCCCTCCCAGGTATCGGCCATGTCATTAATGCCCTTGACCGTCTGCTCGATTGACTTGGCCACGTCGTCGAACTTCGCGGCCGTTCGCTCCATTGACACTGCGCTCTTGTCTGCCTTATCCAGTGTAACTTGCAAATTCGCCTGCTTGTCGTCGATCTGTTCGATCAACACAGACGCCTCCTCGCGGAGTTGCTCCGGCAGCTTCTGGGCGGCGTCGGCAAGCTTCGCACTGCTCTCGGAAACCTTCGTCATGTTCGCCATCATCGTCTGTACAACATCAGTCTCCTCCATGTCATACAGCAGCAACAGCGACTGCCAACGAGCCGATTCCGGCAGTTCCTCCACAACATCGGAAAAGCGATCCGCAGTATCAGTGAACCGCTCTATCGCGGCGGCTCCACGATCAACACCGCCAACCGCCCGAAATGGAGCCATCGGTACGCTCAGAATTTTTCCGAATGCGTTCGACTCATCCTTTCTGGCTTCCGTAGCGTACACCACCAGTTTAGAATACGTCCCCCTGATCGGGTGTGTCCGGGCGAATTCATGAACCTGGTTACGAGTCTCTGCAAATACGTCATCACCCAGAAACATCCTGCCGATACGCTCTATCTCCGCCTCATTCTGCCTGGCTGCACCGACGGCGATCTGCTGATGTTCGCCGTAAAGAGTGCTGCCCTCCCCGGATGACAGATACTCGGCAATCCGCACACAAAGCCCCCAGGTCTCCACGAACGCCTCGACCGGGTCCCCTACTTCCATCATGGCATGGTAGGCCTGTAGCGAGCGAATCCGCCAGAGCAGATTCGTCTTGCGTACTCGGGAAGTCGCAATTCGCTCATCCAACTCCCCCGACGCCTGACGAATCGTAGCCGCTGCGGATTCCCCAAAGCCATCGAGCACTTCACGTAGTTCCCGCTTGGACATCCCCACGCGCCCTACGGCTTTCTTCCCGCCGAATATCGGCATCTCACCATCTGCGCACCCGCCGCTACAGAACAGCAGACCCGCCTGGACCGCCAACACACAACCCCAGAACACAACTCGCGTACATCGTCTTGTCACCACTTCAACGCACATTGATATTCACCTCCAGACTTCTCTTTCCACCAAGAAATGCAATGATTGAATTGTCCGTTACTTCGCTCAGGTCGGACTGCTTCGCGGCGTCGCACGCCCCTAAATTGAGGCCAAACCTGCCGATCGACTGCTGCACCAGAATACCCGAACTCCCAGCATCAGTCAAACCAATGGATGCGATTGATGCAACAACAGCCTGATATTAGGCTAGTTAATTTCCAGGTTGCTTTACTGACGCGCCCTGAATCGCAATGCAGGAAGGAAAAATCGAGTCCGCCAGGTAATCGCCATTAACTACGACAGCTTTCCTGGAGCGAGATGCTTAGAAGTGATTGAACGCTGACAAAGGCGGTCAGACCACTAATCAGTACAGATTAGAACCGTTTGCTAAGACTAAGAAAGAAAGTCCTTCCTGGTGTCTCGTAGCTGGTGAAATTGGATATATCGTAAGTCGGACCAACTGTACCGTTGAAAACGTCATGGACACCGAGTTGAATCTCCATGTGCTCAGCGGGAATCTGTCGGCTCAACATCAAGTCAAGCCGGTCGAAATAGGGTGCGTCCCACGCCGGCGATGCGGAGTTGTTGACGTTGAGAGCGTCATTGTAAACAAAGTTTGCCTGCAAGGACATGTTCTCCTCTATACGATAGTGATACCGCATCCCAACTTTTTGCGTTGCAGGAAGATACGCACGAATATTCAGGTCCGACTTATCCGTAACCAGTTCATTATAAGCATACCATCCGGAGATGCCATGTTTGTCCCCTCGATAGCTGATCTCAAGCTCCCCTCCATAAGCATTGGCTCCATCGTGGTTGGCAAACCAAGAATTCGATACCCCTGTCGTCACGGTTACAGCACCCAACACTTCCTCCATCCTTTGATAGTACGAATTGACGCTGAGCCTGACGCGATCCGAGAGCCTTCCCTCGTATCCCGCTTCCACAGAATAGGTCGATTCGTTCCTGAGTTCTTTTGGATTGGCGATAATATTGAACATCCCACCCAGGCCCGTT
This sequence comes from uncultured Pirellulales bacterium, assembly GCA_964649005.1. Taxonomy (GTDB): domain Bacteria; phylum Planctomycetota; class Phycisphaerae; order Sedimentisphaerales; family Anaerobacaceae; genus CAZGMJ01. The sequence goes on along the minus strand of CAZYMD010000139.1, from coordinate 2,425 downwards.
CTCCTCGTCTCGCGTATCATTAATGTTGGCGCACGAAATGACCTCGCTACTCCCACGCGCAAAATGTGATTCTTTTCCTCGTCCAGCGCATACAATGCCGCCATTCGCATGGACCAGTCTGTTCCGCTTACATTGTATCGGTCTAACCGACCCTGTGATTCGAGCGTCAGACGGTCGCTCAGGGGATACCGATCCACCATGTATATCCCGGCCCAGTATTCATCATACGATCCCTCGGTAAATGTCAGTTCATTGGCGGCACTCCCATTCTCATTACCCAGATGATTCCAACGCAGATTGCTTCCAATAGTCAAATGATGCTTGTCAAAGACCGAAAACTGAAGCTGGCCATCAAGATCGTTCTCATAGTACGAATACCGTTCAAGCATCTCGGGAGCATGGATCACAGAATAATTGCCAAACCATTGCAGGCTTGCCGTTGTGTCCGGATCGAACGAATGTTCCACCCGGCTGTACAATCTTGTCGTCTCGGCAAGACCGTTCTCTCGCGGCAGTTCGCCTACGAAATCCCGCTCTCCCAGTGTTGAGCTGGTATGGCCCGTTCCGAAGGCAAAACGCGTGTCCTCATCGTGCTTATATGCAAAATCATTGTCAAATCGCCACAGTCGCGCAAAATTGCCCGCTTGAAAGCTTGAAAAACCCATCGCTCCATTCAGCGATGGATAGGCGGAATGCATCCGTCCCGCTCCGGCCTCATCCGCACTCTTTATATCCTCATACCCCGCCGATGCGCGCCACGAGAGCTTCTTTCCGCTTTCGCCGTAGCGAAGCTGTGTATAGCTGTCACCATATTCGGTGACCTTGCTTCTCATTAGCCCACCCGCTGTGTCTTCGGGTTTCTTCGTGATAATGTTGATTACACCGGTAAATGCATTCGCCCCCCATACAGCTCCGCCAGGTCCACGAAGAACTTCGATCCGTTCGATATCCTCGATCATTACAGGAAGATTGGCCCAGTCTGGAGCACCAAACATCGAATTCATGGCATCGCGACCATTTATAAGGACCAACGTCCGATCAGAATACGCGCTCAACATCCCTCGAACTCCGACGAAATACCGTGTCCGGTCAATTCGACGCACGTCAACCCCAGGCATTAGCATCAACAGTTCCGGCACCGTTGTGATCCCACTGTTATGGATGTCCTCCGCGGTGAGCACCGCTACCGGCACGGATAGTTCGGAAACCTTCTGTTCCGAACGGGATGCTGAGACTACCTTGACGTCCATCAAATCCTCGAGGCTCATGTCCATGAAATCAGGGTCTTCGTCTTGTCCCATCGAAGCTGGCGAGGACAACCCACAAATACACACCAGTAACACAAAGCAAGCGATTCTGTACTTCATAACGGTCCCGTAACAAACATACATTCTTACATCTCTGTTCTGCAGGCAATAGCGAACGTCAAGAGCTCCATGGCACGACAAACCACGTGTTCGTCCAAAGAGTGTAGACTCATTGCATCTGCTCCGCAGAACCTTGCCAAGAGTCATAGCTCAGCCCGAGATGGTTTTACATGAACCCGTTATCGGCAAAGTGCAGTAATTCAGTCCACGCTGATCACACCAAATTGAGAATATATACCACCCCTCCAAAATGGACCATAGAGCCTGAGTTTGCCGAAACAAAATGTTCCTGCTTTACGTGTAGGAAGGACCAGATGTTTAATCCAAAACCTGAGGTTCCCGTTATTATCGGCTATTTCACACTCTCACCAAACTTCTGTACTTGTCGTCAAATCCAAACTCCCTGGCTCTGGTTGCCTTTCGATCTATCAACTACTTTATTTCTGCGTAGTTTTCTTTCAAATCCAATCAATTCACGCTGTCTGCAATACGTAGAACTACGTGGTTTTAAGAACATCCAGGTTTCTCTTGCATTTTCACGTCACCAGTAATGTGAGACCTCTGAATAACTTGGTTCTTTTGAAGACCATCATGCTTTGAGAGGCGGTTAAGGCTGTTTTCCTCAAAGGCAAGGTAGTTTTTCAGGGATCTCATGATATTGAGGGAATAAATACTTAAAATCCTGCTGACAAGCCAGTTCAGCACCATTTATGCATCCAAATCGACTCTCCTGGCTTTCAACAATCCCATAGGTTGTTGCAAATTGGCAATTGCAGAGCTTATCCCTCAACTCATACAACGCCCGAAAGAAGCAAAATATGTGCATGAAATCCATGGTACATATGAGCCGAAAGACTCCTGACATATGCATTTAATCCATTTAAATGTGTTAAATGCCCGTTAATATAGGACATTTTTCTTGACAAAAGCGTATCGGCATAGGTAGTATAGGCTGTATATGCAAACTGCGGCATTAAAAACCGTGTCCGTATAGATGTGGACAATGATGTAAAAAAGGGAGAGAAAGGAGAATACGCACCAGGAGCAGGAGAATAGTA
>CAZYMD010000138.1:0-13596 GCA_964649005.1 uncultured Pirellulales bacterium | reverse complement strand
CCAGACACATGCGAAATTCGCTTGAAAAGGTGGGCTCGTCCCGTTCTCCTATAAAGGTCTTGACAACTTTATTTAAGGAGAAAACAAGATGGCCCACCGACCCAAAGATAACACACTGGATCTCGTAATGGAACTCCTGATTGACAACGGTTTCGAAAGTTTTGCCGATGTCCTGCGTCTGCTGCTCAACGAAGTGATGAAGATCGAGCGGGATCACGCCCTGGGCGCCGCGTTGTACGAGCGAAGCGAGCAGCGCAAAGGCTACGCCAACGGCTATAAGCCCAGGACCGTCGATACCCGCATGGGCAGGCTGAGGGTCGAGGTGCCCCAGGTTCGCGGCGGGGTGGACTTTTATCCTTCGGCGCTCGAGCGAGGCTGCCGAAGTGAAAGAGCCTTAAAGCTGGCGATCGCCGAGATGTATGTCAAAGGCATCTCCACCCGACGGGTCAACGATGTACTCGAAAAGATGTGCGGGCTGGATATCAGCAGCAGCCAGGTTTCACGCGTGGCCAAGCTCCTGGACGATCAGCTTGAAAATTGGCGCAATAGGCCGCTGGGGGACTACCCGTACATGGTCCTGGATGCGCATTACGAGAAAGTACGTCAGAACGGCTCTGTGGTCGGTTGTGCGGTGTTAACAGCCATCGGGATAGGCACCGACGGCAGGCGGGAAATCCTGGGCGTAAGCGTCTCGTTGAGTGAGGCCGAAACCCACTGGCGAGGCTTTCTCAAGAGCTTGAAGCAACGGGGCCTCTCGGCGGTTAAATTTGTCGTCAGCGACGATCACGACGGCCTCAAGGCGGCATTGAACGCCGAATTGACCGGCGTGCTCTGGCAGCGGTGTCAGTGCCACCTGCAGCGTAACGCTGTCCGGTATGTTCCGAAGGTGGCGATGCGAAGCCGGGTGGCTGAAGATTTGCGCGACATTTTCAATGCGAAGGACATGCCGGATGCCCAGGGCAGACTGCAAAAGTGCGTCGAGAAATACAGCAAGTCCGCACCGAAATTATCCGCATGGATGGAGGAGAATGTTCCCGAAGGTTTGGCGGTCTTCGCTTTGCCCGTCGGGCATCGTCGGCGGATGCGGACGACCAATATGCTGGAGCGACTGCATGAAGAGATTAAACGCAGGACTCGCGTCGCCAGGTTGTTTCCAAACGAGGCGTCGTTGCTCAGACTGGTCAGTGCGATAGAGATGGAGATCAGCGACGAGTGGACTGCCGGCAATAGGTATTTGACGATGACTGTAGAAACGGAGAATGAGAACGAAGCCCACGATTCAAACAAAAAGAGAATTTACAGAAAAATAGTTGCTTGATCTAACATTTATCCCGACTAATATGCTTACAGTCATAAATATGACTACTTTCTTCCATGACATTCCTTGCCTCCTTTCAAATATGTTGATTTCTTCTTGTTGTTGATCTCCTCTTAAGGGCCATCGCTCCCAATGCTAAGAACATTATCGTGGCCGGTTCTGGGATCAGGTTGATATTTGGTGTTGTATAGGGATCGGGTATATCTAATATTTCGATTGCTACTCCGTCTGGTCCTGTCCCGGTCAGTCTGCTGATCCATCGATTCGCACCTCCTATCGGATCGTCTGACCACTTGTATTGTGGATCGTAAACGAAATTATAGCCATAAATGTTCAATTGTCCGTTGGGGGTTACTAAGAGGGGCTCATTCCAAGTTTCGATGTAACCTCCATAGATATTAGCAGTTCCTGAAATGGCAATACCAAAAGAAATCACGCCATCATACATATTGAGTGTGCTTTCACCATATAAGGGAAAAAATACAGAAACACCTCCGCCATAGATGTTCAGTTTGCTCGAATCATTCATTTCAAAATAGTTATATGTTCCACCGGTTATTAACCCTCCTTCATAAAGGTTCATTGTACTCGAACCATACATACCAACTGATACAAAACCGGTTAGATCCTGATTGCCGACCCATCCTCCGCTGATGTTCACAGTACTGGAGTCAGTAGTGTGCAAGTACAGCACTTCACCCCCCGAAATATTGATTGTGCTTGAATCGTAAGCATACAAACCGCTATCAGCGTTGAAATGCTCTCCTAAAATGCCGCCGGTCATGTTAATTGTGGTGTGATCTGGCGATGTGTCGTACACGCTGACAGTCCTGTAGATATCGCCTTCCTGTATGACTCCATCGCTGGTAAAGGTTTTATCCTCTTCAACCGCTATGTATGCTGCAAAAATCTCGTTTGGGGCCATCATAAAGCCCATCACAACAACCGCCAATATAATACTCCGCTTCATCGCTTTTCTCCTTTCAGAACTTCTCCGTTAGGGATGCTATCCTCTTGCGCTGCGCCTCCTTGGCATACAACTCCACTATGTTGTTATTAGACTAAAATTCTGGCCCAGAATCAAGCTAAAAGCGCCACGTTTGGCTCCAAATCATGGTTTTAGCTCTATCCGAAGCCATTTAGACCGCTCTACCAGGACATACATTTTGCGCTTTACCCGTGCACATCATATCCGCAGGCAACTATCCCGGCTTCAGATACTCATTTTCCACGCACTTCTACCCGATATGCATCCATGCTCCTCTCAATAAAGCCAAATTGCACGCCACGCCTTGCACTGCCGGCAAGCATGGCAAATCTCTTCGTAGTATACAATCTCACACTACTACTACTACTACTACTACTTCTACTACTACTACCTGTCAAGCCCTGTCTGCAATTATTTATGATATTTTCTGCATTGCTTTTTTTCAAAACCGACTAAATCAATAGTGAAAGAATCGTTCCGTTAAATACAGAATTCCCATCAATCCAATGCAGCCATTAGCACATTGACCTATATGCTTATAAGCCGAATTCCACATCCCTTGCTTTTTTGTGTACATTGTTTTGCATCCGGCTGCATTGCTCCTACCTTGCAGGATAGGCATCAAGCATGTGTGGAGGCTCTTTAAGTCCATGCAGTGGAAGGATATAGGACCTATGGGCTGTTTCATCCGCGAGCGGATTGAAATTGACTTTGCCAGCGGATTTTGGTACAATTCGATATTAAGGGTGATGTTCTCTGGGCATATTGAAGCCTACTTGTTGGCGCGGATCGGTTTTATATGGCTGGGCGCCGAAGTTCGTTCAAGCCTGTAAGCGCCGGCAATCATCATCCACCCTTCTACAGACAGTAGTAGATGAAACAAGAGTGTGGGCTTGTAACAGCCCGGTAGAAGTGAATTGAGTTTCTTAGTGCTCTTAGGTTGGCCTGATGAGCAACGGTGACAATGTGAGTTTCGATCCGAGCGGACGCAGAATCCTGCTGGTAGGTGATATCGACAGTGTCTTTCTGGATTCTGCTGATATTCCCGCAGAATGGCTGGAAGTATGCGCCGATGTGCTCGACGGAATCGATGTTGCAACGGAAGAGAGTTTTGCAGGTGTAGGCGTAGTGATGGCTGGGTCGGTATCTATGCTTGGCTGCGCGTTGGAGGCCCTAAGAGACAACTGCAGTGGTCGAATAATCCTGCTGGCTCAGATGCATGAAGAGCCGACAGCTATCAAGCTTTTGGAATCGAGTTCGAATGGTAGTAGTATGGCGGCGGATGACTATCTGATTTGTCCCGCTCGGTTCTCGGATTTTCTTCGTTGCCTTTCCGGCCCGGCCGATTCAAGAACTGAACCTCAGAAGAGTGCGGCAGCCGCATCGCCTGACGATGCCTGGATCCAAGAGCCAGTCTCCGGCGATACTTCAATGCAGAGAAAGATAGAGTTGCTCGAAAAGCTGGCGACTGAAGATGACCTGACCGGACTGAAGAACAGAAGATATCTCTGGGAATTCTCAAGGCAGGTTATCGAACGCGCCAAAACGTTAGATGGTCGTGTCACTCTACTTCTTTTCGATATCGATGATTTCAAGAAATACAACGACTCCTACGGCCATCGCGCCGGGGACGATGTCTTAAGACAGGCCTCCACCCTGATGCGGCGTTGCTGTCGACAGAGTGATGTTGTTGGAAGAATCGGCGGTGACGAATTCGCGGTTCTTTTCTGGAATGATCCCAAGCACGAACGTATCACAGACAAAAGAGAAAGACGCCTGTCCAGTGCAGAGCATCCGGTCGAGGCGATCTCAGTTGCGAAACGATTGGTAAGTGAGCTTGAGAATGCCGATCTCTCAACTTTCGGTGGTCTTGGACCTGGAGGCAAGGGCGTTCTGACTATCAGCGGCGGCCTGGCCAGCTTCCCGCGTGACGGTTCGACTATAGAACAGCTTCTCGAAAAAGCCGACAAAGCCCTGTTGGAGGCCAAGCACAGCGGCAAGAACAAAATCTACCTCGTCGGCACACCGAACGGTGACATCTCGAATATTTAGGTGCTCTTAGTATAGCCAGCCGTTTGGCGGTTTCGTCGCACAAGATTCCCACGATGTTATAGCTGGCCCTTGCTCTGGTTGAAAGAGACTATACCTGCTGCATCGCTAACTTTTACAACCACTTACCCGCCTGATGCTGCCACAAGTGACAGACTAAGCCAGGCAGGTCACTTACTGTGCGAATCGAGTATCTGTGTTTCGGTTGCACCGAGCAGTTTATAACGTATGCCGCGCCAACGGATTGTTTTGCCTAAGGCTGATGAGAGGATTAGTACGAGCATCAATAGCGACCAAAGCCACGAGAGCCAAATGTCTGAAAGGGCCGCAAGCCTCATTTTGCTACGATATTCTTTGAGCATCTTGTCCATCATTCTCTGCCTGAGCAGCGCCCTAAGGACTTGGCAAAGCAGGAACGACACGGGCACTTGTGCAAACAGCATGAGGTGATCCGAATTGATGCGCACCGCATAGATTGCCAGAGCGGCGCCGGCCCAAAGTCCCATGACTGAGAAAAGGCTGCTTACCAGACCGAACAACCATGTCCATGGCCTGGTGACGCGCGTGATTAGAAACTGACGGCGTCCAAACTCGAACAGTTCGGGCCAGGTCGTGGATTCGTACGTGGCCACGAGACAAGCCGGCACGAATGCCAGCTTCATCCCGGCCTTCTTAACTGCATAGGTAAGCGATAAATCGTCGCTTAGCGCCGTACGCCACATCTTGTCGAGGCCGATCTTGCGAAAGGTGTCGACGCATATCGCCATCGAGCCGCCCCAAGCCTGGTTGAATGGGGTATTGCCCAGCAACTGAGCGACTTTTGCATTTATGGAGGACAGCGCCAGCGTGGCCAGGTTGTTCCTTCGGGGAACGAACCAGCGGTAGCCGCTCGAAGCGCCATATCTGTGCTGTCGCAAAGGCCAGATCAGATGTCTGAGCCAACCATTGCGGGGACAGGCGTCGGAGTCCGCAAAAGCCAGCGTATCGATATCATCACTGATTCTGTCGTAGCAGTAGAGCAGGTTGTGAATTTTTTGACTACAGGATTCGCCTTTACCGGCTACAAGGACGCGGATTTCCTTAGCCTTTGATGTTGATTCCAACTGGTCCTTGAGCTGACACAGCCTGGAGTAAGCGGTATCAGATTCATCTTCGACGACGAACCAGAGCAGGAAATTGTCGTAGTCCTGGTTGTAGAAGGCCGTAATGTTCCTGTCGAAATTCTCCTCCATGCCTTTGCATGGGACAATTATCAAAGTGCGAAGTCCGTACCATGTTCTCGGCTTCTTGTGTTTTCTCAGGGCATAGCGATAGTTATTCCACGCTTGCAGGAGGAAGAATGCTTGTAAGATAATTGCGAGCCTGGCTATGTTGGCATACCAATCCATCCTGTTGTTGTTGCCTTTCCTATTATATGAACCTTGTTATCGGTGCTTTTATCAATAGCGTCCGCCATACCCTAAGGGAGGATTCTACTAATTCGCGTAGATTATGCATCAAAAAAGTGCTGCAATTGTGTTCTTGTGCCCGCAAAGGCTGGAAAATGACCTTCAGGCGATTGAAGCGAGCGGGACGATGTTTTTAACAAGCTCGTCGATGGAGTATGGCCTGCTCAAATCTATCGGCAGCAGGCACCCGTGATCGTGGTCACTGGCCAGGATAATGAGATTGGACGCCAGCTTGCTCCATCCCTGTTCCTGAGGTTGGTGGCCGAGAATGAACGTATCGACATCGAAGACTTCGGCCATTTTATCAAGCAGGGCCTTGCTGTGTCTTCTGCCCCAGGTGAGTAAATAAGCCGAACCGGGTCTGACGATGTCACTGATATTGAGCCGTCGGTTTATGATTTCCGGATCGAATTTGTCGAGGAGATTATCGGCCGGCAATGAGTGTGACACCCATATCCGATTGGCGCATTTCACGACCAGAGGCTGAGAAAAGAGGAATTGCTGCATGGTAAGCACTATCTTTTCGCTTTTGCCTGGGAACTGCCTTTCCATGGCTGCCCTCATCGCCCGATTCATTTCCTTTCCATTTTTCATAACTTCCGTATTATTGATAAAAGCTGTGTCATGGTTCCCCATGATCAGGTGAACGTTGCGGGGAAAGCTCAGCTTATAGCGAATCACATCTAAGAGAAGCCTATAAGAAAGGCAGCCGCCATCCTGGTCTTCAGGGCCGCCGTGAATGATCTCCTGGAAAACGACATGCCTGTCGGGATTGGCGGTCAGATCGGCATAGGCGACGATCCTCTCGAAATTGCGTCTGTGCCCATGAATGTCGCCTGTTACAATCAGGCTTCCCTCGTTTGGCAGGAGAATCACATTCTCGCGGCGAAACCTGTCGGTGTTGTTGGCTTCAATGCCGTTTTTCAGCAGGTCATTGGTTATTTGAGGCATTCTTGTTTGTTTTAAGCTTGCCGCCAAAGATGCTATGAACCATTAGATCCAGCTTCTGGATAACGGTCATCATATTTTGGGGGCGATTGACAGGATCTTCTTCGATGCAATCCATAACCAGCTTTGAGATACTGTCGGGCAGTTGCGGTTTTATCTCAATTGGCGCCCGTCGCGGCTGGGCTATCGGCAGACCGAACTTGTTTTTCTTGGGGATCAACGTGGGCGCGTGTTTGCCCGTAAGTGCCCAGTACATTGTAGCGCCAAGGTTGAATATATCTGTTTTCGGACCCAGCGGCTTACGCTTTACCTGTTCGGGGGCGATGTAGTCGGGTGTACCCTGTATTCGCGGCTTGACAGTGCCGATTTTGCAGCTCTGGCCCAGATCGATGATTTTGACCGTACCGGATTTGCTGAGCAGGATATTATTGGGTTTCATATCACAATGTACGAAGCCCTGCTGGTGCATGGCATTCATGGCGGTCGCGACCAGCCGGAACAGCAGCAGCACGTCGCCGAGGCTGAGCGTGGAACAATCTTCAAGGTTCTTGCCTTCGAAATACTCCATTGAGAGTAGAATCTCTCTGGTCTTGAACATACTGCGGACTCTTCTGAGCTTGTAGCACTTTCTGATATAGGGGTGGTCGATTCGCCGGGCCACTTTGTATTCTGTTTCCACCTGTTCGAATACCCGCGTATCCTCCGGTTTTTCGTATATCACCCGCTTGAGAGCTACCTTGGTCTCATCCTCTTCGTCCGTGGCAAGATAAATCGTGCTGCGCGCACCGGTTCCGATGCGTTTGAGTATGGTAAAACCACCAATGTCGAGAATATCTTTTGCCATAAATCAACGCCTTGGGCGTCTGAAATCAGGTTCTGATCAAAAACACGTCCTAATCAAGAAAAGATGCGCTGATAGGGCGAAATGTTCCGGTAATTCCGCCATTTATAACTGTTTCAGTACAAGTACAAGACGTCAGAGAACCCAGGTTCTTACAACGTTTCCTAACCCTTTATAGAAAAATTAAGACAAACATATCTATATCGAACCCCCAAGCACAGTACTTGAGTTATTGAGAATCCGGCAATATACAAAGAATCTCGCGTTTTTGCCAGTATCCAGTGGATTTTTTCACAATCCATGCCGGAATAGAGATGCTACTTGACAAAACGGGGCAAATCCGGATAATGCTGCGAAGTAATTTGGACGACACCTATTTCCGGCGTCGTCACAGATTCCCCGATAGCTCAATTGGTAGAGCGAGTCCCGGCGTGCAGGGATTAACCGTTAGGATTGGCCGTGGCGGATCGAGATACTGCTTGACAAAAACCGGGTAAATACGGATAATGCTCCGGAATAATAATGACGACAACAGCGTCTTAGACGCTGGTAGCTATTCCCCGATAGCTCAATTGGTAGAGCGAGCGGCTGTTAACCGCTAGGTCGTAGGTTCGAGTCCTACTCGGGGAGTTTCCTCTAAGGCCAAGAACGTTGTTTTTAGCGTGTCTTGGCCGTTTTTGTGTCTACCGTTGTCTATGGGAATCTCCTGTTTCGTCCGCTGAGTGTCCAAGCAGGTGGACAAGACAAAATGACCGAAGTCAGGCAGGAAATTCATTGCTTTCTGTTCGGAATCCGCAAATGTTCTCGCATACGTGTTGAATGTCAGGCGCGGGTCTGAATGTCTCGCGAGTTTCTGTACAACCTTTGCAGGAGTCTGACTGTTGGCAAGGAAGCTGATGTATGAATTTCTCAGGCTGTGGAAACATAGCCGCCTTGCTTCTGGTTTCGAAATGTGCTGATGAGACGGTAGTTATCGCTGGCCGATCCTATGAATTCTCCGATGTCCTTTTCAGATGCTGACTTATTTTCCCAGAGGTATTTGACGGCCAGTGCTTGTGTTTTGTTGAAGTGATAGTCCGTCCCATTGACTCGTACTTCGGTAAATGTCTCATTGTTCCAAGGCTCTTCGACCAATTCGGCCTTCTCGTTCTGCCATGCTGCTCTAACAACTTCTTTCCATTCAGGGAGTTTGCCTCGCATATCTAACAACTGAATTACTTTTGCTCTATTCGATACTACATCATTGCCCTGTATTAAGGACCATTTGACCTTCTGGAATTCGGTTATGTGTACTTTACATTTATCAGCGTCTGGATCGGCTATTAGTCATGCCAGCAGACAAACCTTCAGTTTTGTTTCTTCCTTAATCAAACCAATTTCTTCTTTTAATTCTAATAGCTCCTCACAGGCTGTAAACAAACGGTCAGAATCAGTGGCAAGCCTTTGATGGTATTGATAAGTAGGGTATTTCTTTTCAAGATATTTTACAATCTTAGCTCTGGTTGCGAGTCTTTCATTTATTGACTTAAAATTGGAAGATATCGAATTGGCTTCTTCACGATATTTAGTTTGCAAGTCCTCTATACCCGGCAAAAAATCCATATCCACAACTGCTACAGCTTGTAAAACTTTGCAGATTCCTAAAGTAGAATCAGGCATGATAAAACTTGGCGATTCTTGCCAATCTTCACGCTTGAAACTACGGTCGAGCACAGCCTTGCATTTGTTTTCTATAACAGACCAGACCTTTTGTTCATCTCTGTACTCGTCCAGCCATTTACCGGCTTCTCGATATTTGTCTGGCTTCGTTTCAATATCTGCTGCTATATCTCGAAACAACTGATTCTCATCATCTGTGAATGGTGGCTTTTTCATCCTGTCCAAAACCTATAAGGGATTGCTCCTTTTGGGAAAAAGCCGGGGTATAATAATGACGCTCGGTAGGAGCGCGGCCAGACTTGCGAACAAGCCTGCCCCGGCAGGATGATAACAGTATGTTATTTCTACCGATTTCATGCCTTTACTATCACAAAAAGCATCCATTTTGTCAAGGTTTACATGTGATTTTCCTTGATTGCCAGACCTGGAAGATGTATCATAATTGTATTCAGAGAGTTTTTGTGGGCAAATAATCTGTTTTGTTTTATGAACAGGGGGGATAGGAGAAGGAAATGAAAGTTCTGTTATGTACGTTACTTGTAGGATGCGTACTGTTACAGGGATGCGGAGGTCGTGAGGCACATCCGGTGGCTATCTACCAGCCGGGAGACGACAACAGGTCGTGCACTTCACTCAAGGGCGAAATCGCTCAGACACGAGCGGAGATTGAGAGGCTCAAACCCAAGTCCAGTAAGGGGGCGTGGAATACTGGCATGGCAACGGCAGGAGTCTTTCTGATTGTCCCGTTTTTTGCAATGGACTTCAAAAATGCCGATAAGGTGGAATTGAATGCTCTGGTGAACCGATACAATTATCTACAACAACTTGCAGCGGAAAAGGGCTGTTACGCCGACCCGAACGAGGTTTTATCGAGCAAGTGATTTGACCGTTATTTCCTGAAAGCGAGTGAATACAGAGCACCTTTTCTTCATTGGTGTAATCCCCATAGCCCTGTTATCCTCCTGTTTTGCAGGCTACGCTCCGATCACACTCTGCACATATGTACAGGTGGCCACTCGCTTGATCGATTTCTCCCCATATTTATTGGAGTCAAACTGCCATTTACCTGAAAAAATCGCGAGGGTGTTTTACCACCCTAAAAAAAGGTACACCCCCCGAAAGGGATTTGCTTTCTGGGCCGGGGAAAAAGTAAGTATGGCCGTAGGCTCTGTGTGGCCGGATGCGCGCGAGGGGATTAAGTCTTTTGTTTTACTTCTCGTCTGGCTCGACTATGCTTTACGTTACTATGTGTTCAATCACCGGGCATAGCTGTTGTGCAGTCTTGTCAATAATATGATTACAAATGTAATCATTGCAATGAATCCCTGTTTTTGGTTTGGTGGGTGTATTATGCTTACTCTCGCTTGTTGCTTCCTTGCTCGCGTTTTAGAATCTTGTTGCTTGCTTTTGAGGTACTATCGGAGTATCGTAATGTATGGTGTGCGCCGGGGCCTGATGTTGATTGAAAACTATACAGGCAGCCAAGACGTTTTTGGATGGGGGAACTGGCAAAGCATGAGACGTGGGATCACGCTGATAAAAATATCAGGGTGATTTTCAATAGTAATAGTCAATTCCAGCAATACAAAAAGGATGGCGTGCGGATGAGCAGTTATCCTGAAGTCTTATGTTTTTTAGCAGCCAGCCTAAAGACAGCGAAAAAATATCACAGCGGACTTTCAGCTTTTACTTGAAGGCAGGCAAGTAATTCTGTCGATGGATGATAAACGACCAAAGAGCAGCAATATCGCCGTTGAAACATCTTAAATGTGAAACCATTACAGAACGCAAGCGGGAACGCCGGGCAGTTGACTTAGACGAAATACGCAGGCTCTTAGGGACTACAGAGGCCGAGCCAGAGCGTTTTGGAATGACAGGGTGGGTTACAATACTCCAGCTTGAAGTAAATCCTATTAAAACTGGGAATCGCAATGAAAACCAAACCAATGACCATGGTATTAAATGGCTTTAAGTCTAATGTAAACTGGGAGAAAATATATGTTTAAGGTTGTACGCAGATCAATATGGATGGTTAGCATTACGATGTTGGCCCTTGCGAGTCCCGTTTTGTGGGCCGATGAATTCGAAGAAGATCCGGTGCAGCAGATTCTGGATAGATTCGAACAGTACAACCTTAGCAAAGCTGATAGGATCGAGAGTATCGGTTATGAGATCCAGTCGCGGCTTGATGAGTTGTCGGCAAATGAAAGCGAGCTTAAAAGGCAGGTAGCAGATGTTCAGGAGGAACTTGACACATCTCAACAAAAGATATCGGAACTACAGTCGCGAATCCCCGAAGAAATAGCACAGATCAACTCACATATTAAGGAAGAAGAGAATGCTATTGCCAAGTACAAAGCAGAAATTGAAAAAAATACGCTTGGGTTAAAGCAGAAAATAAAGGAAAATGAAACGCAGTTGGCTTCGGAAGAACGCGAAGAAGAAATCACAAGATTGCGTAATAACATTTCTGCGCTGAACAAACATATAGCGTCGGGAAGATATAAGAAATGGGAGCTTGATGGAATTGACAGGTGCAAAAAAAGTATTGAACGTTACAACAAGGCATTATCAGAAGGCACTTATCAATGGCATGGTTTGTATGAAGGTGTTGGAATTACTATCAACAGAGTGCAGGACGAAATTAAAGAAAACCTGGACTATATCAAGACGGTAACAGCAGAATCTGAGGGCGAAAATAAACGGTTAAAGGACGAAATAAAAAGACTGAAAGAAGCGAAAAGCTTCATTGAAGGCAAGAGATCGGAAAAGCCCAAGGAAGCTGAAGTTCAGGATAACCAAAGTCTTTTGGAACTTTGGAACCAGCGGGGACATGTCGAAGAGGTTACCGATGCCGAGAGGTTGGCGGCCCAGAAAGCATACAAGGAATTTATCGCTGCCAAGGCAGCCGAACCAAAAGCTGCCGATGTTTTTGATGTATCCTATTATAAGCTGCAGAAAAAGCGAGTCGAACTTAAAGAAGAGCTTAAGCAAAAGTTTCCCGATGCGGAGGTTCCCGAAGAACGGATAGATGTAGCTGCATTGCTGGACGACATTGGGCTGGACACTATTGCCGAACAGTTGATAACCCCCGAAGATGTCGAAGAACTCGAAGCAAATTTTGAGATCAGCATGGAAGCGATTGGCGATGTCGGTCAAGCTTTTGTCGAGACCGGAGAGAGATTTAAGGATAGCTTTGACGCAATATTTGAAGACGATATTTTGGTAGACGATAAGGCATCTATTGAAAAACCCGATTTGGTTAAAGGTGCAACCGTAAGCCAGCAGGTCCAAGATATTTTAGGGAAATCAGGCTGGAAAGATCCATCAACCCTGAAAGGTGGAGTTGCCAAAAACGTCGAAAAACTGCTGGAAAACAAAGACTCATCTTTTATAGACAGCACGACAATCGACGCGATATCTTCTATGATGGATGACATTTCCAAGCCGTGGTCGGAACAGGTCAAGAAGTTATTTGAAAGCAAAGATGATAAGGCCAAAGCCAGCGGTGATAAAAAAGATGCTAAGCCTGATGAGAAATCGTATGAGCGTAAGGTCGCTGAGTATCTTGGAGGCAAGACTCTTGACAAAGGCATAGACATAGCTAAAACCAAAATGATCGAAAAGGCGAAGGAAAAATTCATAGCAAAGTATGGAGAGGCTACCTTTAATAAGATCGATAAAGTCAAAGGCGGTTATGACAAACTTTTGGGCTGGTATAATACGGGCAAAGAAATATACGGTATACACAAGGATATGGACGCGATAAACCAAAAGGTCGGTAAGGGCAGCGCGGTATTTTATGGATCATTAAAAGGGGGCGCTATGGTTATTGCCAAAGTAGCAGGAGGCCCTGCTGTTACTGCCGTGACCACTATGCTAAGTGCAGGTGCAGACGTGACTAAAGCGGCTGTTGAAACTGGGGACAAGATTCATGGCCATTTCGGCGATAAAATTCCTTTTAGATATGACAATGCGTGGTTTGGTCCGGCTCCAAATATTTTTCTAAAGAAATATGGAAAGCTATTAGATGACGATGAAGGACGAAAGCTTACAATTGGAGGGAAGAGCTATAATGTTCATTCCTGGAAAAAATATATTCGTGACGATGGGGAGATTTACCACTACGGTTATAATGCAGATGGAGGCGGCAGTGGCATCTACATAAAGATCGACAAGCGGACATGTTTGAAGTTCTGGGGCAAGGATACGGTAAAAATATATGACAGTAAAACGCACAAGCTCCTTAAAACGATAAAGATGAAATTGTAATTTTGTTAATATAACTTGATCTTAACTTTCGCACTTTTATAAACGTTTTAAGCAGCGGAAGCCAAAGCTTCCA
>CAZYMD010000137.1:0-13601 GCA_964649005.1 uncultured Pirellulales bacterium | reverse complement strand
CTGATAATTTGCATAAATACCGCAATTATTCCAATTTATATAACGTTCTATTATATAAGCCGCTAAAGAATCGATAATGTTGATAGCATTTCCAGGATTATCCCATGCTTATAGAAATTATCCGCCCGACCCTTAACCTGCGGATGATCCTGCGTTTTTATCCTGATGATGCCCCCGCGTTTTTCCCATAGGCAAAATGTTCCTCTCAAAACATGCCAATCCGTTGCCTTCCAGCAACGTGATATTTCTCATAATATCCTGTATTTTCGATCTATTACGGCTGCCTGTCAAGAATCACTTGCACTTTTCGCAAATATTCTGAATTCTCCGATAAAACGCGAACGTCTGATCTTTTGCTGGTTTACAGGCGATCAGGGCCATGTAAAAGATACGGTTCTAAGGGACCCTTGCGTAAACACTAATGGTGCATAAAAACTGTCAATAATCTGGAAATGACGTTATACTTCGACCGTCAGTCAGGGTCGAAATGACGGAACAAGACCAGATGGTGGCTCTACACAGTCACCCAAAAGGAGAAATAGAATGAGTGATATGACAGCCTGCTGCGGCTTGGTATGTAGCGAGTGTGGTGCGTTCATAGCAACAGCCAGCGATGACGACAACAAACGTGCTGAAGTGGCCCAACTCTGGTCAAAGCAATATAACGTAGACATCAAGCCGGAAGATATTAATTGTGATGGCTGCATATCGAACAGCGACCGTCTTATCGGCCACTGCAAAGTCTGCGAAATAAGAAAATGCGCAAGACAGAAAGCCCTTGCTAATTGTGCATACTGCGGTGAGTACGCCTGTGAAAAGCTTGAAGCATTCTTCAAAATGGTTCCGGATGCCAAAAAGAGCCTCGATGCGATAAGAGCTGGTCTTTGATAGTATGCTTAGCCCTTGAATCTCGTTTGTTGGATATTTTTGACGATATGTTTTGAGATCGCCTTTTCAGGCAAATAAACCGCTGCAAACACCTTTGTTTTTATCGCGTGAGCAATTCGAATTCTTCGGCGCTGAGCGATTGCCTGAGCTTCTGCAGTGCGATCAGTTCTATCTGGCGGATTCTTTCCTTGGTTAAACTGAGGTCCTCACCGATCTGCTTGAGGGTCTTGGTCTTGCGTTTGACGATGGGTATGCCGACCGGACCGAAGCGATTAAGAATCACGTATTGCTCGCGCTTGGTCAGCTCGTTCTTAATAACGTTGGCCAGACTCAGCCGCGCCCGCTCGATCGCGACGAAGTCCACCTCCTCATCGCTCTTGAACTCACGCTGGAACTGTGCGATTGATTCGGCTGTGCTCTTGTCCGGGCGAGCCATCTGCGCCGGTATCTTCCGAGCGTAGTCCTTCGATATGGCCCACGAAGCGAATGTTGCGAATCGAAAACCGCGAGTGTAGTCGAATTTCTCGACTGCATGCACGAGTGACAGATTACCCTCGCTGACCAAATCCGGAAGGTTGGCGCCGCTGGTCGTGTGACGGCGCGCGATGCTGACAACCAGACGCAGATTTGCCTTGATCAGCATACGCTTGATCTGCTCAACTTGAGCGAGCCAGCCCTCGACCTCTGCGAGCATGTCACTCGGTACATGAGTCGGCTTCATCTGCGCCCGTGCGATACACGCAAGGTGTTTCAGGTAGTTGTACCGGCGAAACAACTCAAGCTCCTGCTCTCTCGTGAGAATGGGGGCGTCATTCAGTGTCTGTAGATATTCAGGCAGGGAGCTGTTTGTCGATTCGTATGGTTCTATTGTTCTGCTCTCGACTCGTTCGATATCTATGAGAGTGGTGCCAAGAAATTTCTGCTGTGCATCATCGGCCATGAACTCGTCGCTGGCTACAAATTCAATTTTCTGCAAAAGCAGTGACTTGGCTCTTCGTATTTTAATTATTCTGTGTATCGAACTCCTGGAACGATTGTATTTTTTCGACAACTGTTTTATGGCTATGCCCTGTTTGTATAGTTCGTACATCTCAGCCGTTTGCGCCGATGTCAGAACGCCGGACGGCTTTTTGAAAATGGGCTTGGAGGGATTCGCCTTTTCATAGGCCAGCAGTGTAGCCCTGACAGTCTCATGGCAGGTTCCGAACTCAGCGGCTGTTGCGATAATCGCCTGATGACGGGATATATTCGATCCGGCAGCTAGCTTCATGGCGTATTTGACTATCCGCTGCTTCTGTTTGGCCGTTAGGCGTCTGAAGCTGCCCGCGCTGGCGGCAAGTTGCGGATTGGCCATCAGGAACTTGTCAACATTCGACTGCAGGAAGCCGTATCGCTTGGCGCCATCATCAAAGAGGAATTTCCGGGCGATCAGGCCGCGCTTTCGCCAGCGGCTGATCGTTTTCGTAGAAACGCCGAGTTTTTCAGCAAGCTGCTCAATGGAATAAACCGTTTCCTCTTGAGCCTGTATCGGCTGAGCCAGCGGAGAACTCAGTTTGGCGACAAAGATATGCAAATCTTCAAGCAGTCGCTCACCGAGGATCAGCTCGTTTGCATCGATTGTCTTGGGTTGAAAACCCGTGATGCGGAACCAGACGAACTCGAAAGGATACTCCTTGGCCGAATCTATAACGTCGATGAGTTCCTCAGCGGCATCAAGCTGTTTCCTGCGTTTCTTCTCCGGCGTGAAACGTAGCTGCATTAGCAATTCAGCCAGAGCTGTGTTCTGTATCTGTTGCATAACAGGCGTACTTCATCTTCTAACAATAGCGGTCAAGATCACCATCACGTAGGAATAAGTGTCCTAATTCACCAAGTGTCTATTTTATCATTATTGCGCAAAAAAAGACAGCCTGTATAAAGGCTGCCTTGATATATTGATTGAAATTAAAAATCCTGGATATAGCCTGACGAACTCCGGACAACGAACGAACCGTAATTGTAATAGCCGTCGTCCGTTGCTAACACCCCGATCAAGCCACCAGGCTTTTGGCTAGATCGACCGCGGACGCCGCATCCTGGGCGTAGCCGTGGGCTCCTATTTTGTCGGCATAATTCTGAGTAACCGGTGCACCGCCTATCATCACCTTCGCGGACACCCCCGCCTCTTGCAGGGCTTTAATGGTTTTTTCCATTCCTGGCATCGTGGTGGTAAGAAGAGCACTTATACCTATCAACTGTGCGCCCGATGCCTTGGCCTGTTCCACGAATTTGTCGGGGCCTACATCTACTCCAAGGTCAACAACATTGAATCCCGCTCCCTTGAGCATCATAGCCACAAGGTTCTTGCCGATATCATGCAAATCGCCCTGAACGGTTCCTATCAGCAGTTTGCCAACAGGTTCGACGCCTGCTTTTACTAGTTCCGGCTCGAGTATCTCCATAGCCATCTTCATTGCCCTGGCCGCGATAAGCACCTCTGGAATGTATATTTCGTTGTTTTTAAACCGTGCCCCGACTACATCCATACCCGCAATCAGACCGTCGTCAAGGACGTTCTTCGGAGCTGTACCCTCCTGAATTGCTGATTGTGTGATTTGAACCGCAGTAGTCTGGTCACCTTCGATAACCGCATCAGCCAATGCCTTCAGATCTGCCATCCTAATTGCACCTCAAAAGAGTTAGCAAGTTGTTTCTCCGGACCGCAACGAGCCGCGAGATCGGAAGCACGAATTAGACACTATTCTCAAGGACAAGGCAAGCGCCAAAGCTAACTTTTTCTCCGAAATGGGCGTTTTCAATGCTGATACTACGGTAAGAACCCATATTAGTGACGATTTCGTTTGACTAACAGCCGACAATTCCATAACTTACTTGTCTTGTTGGTCCGGGCCGACCCATTTTCTCTTTGGTCGGGTCGAATAATATTGAGTTGTTATGTTTTTTAGGCGTGTCTTCCCGTCTTATAAAGGGGATTCTGTTGCCGGTATTTGGATAGCCCTGAAGAACTGTATATTTTAGGGAAGTAGGTTAATGAGTGACTATATAGTGTTGATAAAGCAGGTTCCTGACGTATCTCAGATCACCGACAATGCGTTTGATCCAGAGACGGGCACTCTCGTACGTGCCCGCCTGGCAAACGTGGTGAACGAGTTGGATGCTCAGGGACTGGCCTTTGCGAATTACATGAAGAAGATCAGCGGAGATACAAACGCCCGCGTGATCGCCCTGACAATGGGGCCGCCAATGGCTGAGGAGGTGCTTCGATACAGCCTTGCTCGATGCGCGGACAAGGTCGTATTGCTGACAGACAGAGCCTTGGGTGGGGCCGATACCGTCGCCACAGCGAATCCTCTTGCATTTGCCGTCAGGAAGATCGTCAAGGATATTATAAAAAACGACAAGGACTATTTCATTGTTTCCGGCATGCAGTCCGTGGATGGCGACACCGCTCAGGTTCCGCCACAGTTGGCCGAAGAGTTGAAAATACCATGTGTGGCGTATGCTACAGATGCAGAATACAAGAACGGTCGCTTCGAGTTCACGCGTATCATCAGTGGCGGAAGCCAGACAGTGGCAGTCAAAAAACTCCCGGCCGTAGTCACAGTCGCCAAATACGAGTACCCCCTTTACGCTACTTTTAATAGGACTCGCTGGGGTAACAAGGTCGAGGTGATCAAATGGGGCGCCGATGACATCAATGGAACATTGATCGGCGCCAAAGGCTCAAAAACGGCTGTTATTCGCGTTTTCCCCCCTGGTAAAAGCACGAGGAAGTGTCAGCACCTCAGTGATGCAAAATCTCTTGCAAAGGTTATCGTAGAGAGCATCAAGGAGGGCAATGGCGACGGTGCAAGTGAAGGCGCCGGGCAGGCTAGCGCCTATATACTGCCGAACAGGCGATCGTCTCTCTTTGACAGGCCTTTTGAGGCTACAGTGAAAGAGCACGATGACTATGAATTCCTCATAGGAAAAGTCAAAGAGCTTGGAATCACTAAAGCCGAGCAGATTAATGATTCAGCTAAGCAGAAGATCCTTGAGTTGTCCGGCAAGCGCATTCACACTCGAACTCTCGACGATATGCTCGAAGGCTTTAAGCTAACTAAGCCCGCTTTCGAAAAGGGTGAGGTGTGGGTCGTCGCAGAACACAGCGAGGGTGTATTACACCCCGCCACTTTCGAACTGACAGGCAAGGCCAGGGAGTTGGCCGACTCTCTTGAAACGAAGGTCGGAGTCTGCATCGCAGGGCTTGGCGTTGAGGGTATGGCAAAGGAGTTGATCGAGGCTGGGGCCGACAATGTTTATGTGACCGAGGACAAGCTGCTCGAAGTTTTTGATCCCACGGCGTACCGTAAGGTAGTAGCCGATGCAATCAGCACCTACTGGCCTCAGATTGTACTCTATGCAGCCACGCCGCAAGGCCGAATGCTGGCGCCGATGATTTCGTACCGGGTTGGCTGTGGACTAACCGCCGATTGTACGGGACTGGATATCCGAGACAGCTCGCGGAAGGGCGATATCGCACTATTGCTTCAGACTCGACCGGCCCTCGGTGGAAACGTCATGGCCACTATTCGCACCAAGAACTCCAAGTCCCAGATGGCTACCGCCAGGCCGGGTGTCATGAAGCGTATTGCTGCAGACCCCTCGAGAAAGGGTAACGTGGTAAAACATAAGGTCGAGCTTACTGAAGAAGATGTGAGTCTCGAAATCATCAACACCGAGCGCGGTGCCGGCGAAGTCAATTTCGAGGCCGAAGTGATCGTATCTGGCGGCAAGGGCATGCAGAACAGGGACAGCTATGAGCGACTGATAACCAGTCTATCCCAGGGGCTGAGCAAGAGATTGAACACACAGGTCGAGAGAGGCGCATCTCGTGCAGCCGTCGAGCAGGGATTCATCGAGCGGGTCCATCAGGTCGGGCAGACCGGCACATCCGTCGGCCCGAAGCTATACGTGGCGGTCGGTATCTCAGGTGCTATCCAGCATATGATCGGTGTGGCGAATACCGAGACTATTGTTGCAATAAACAGCGATCCAACCGCCCCGATATTCAAACAGTGTGATTACTACGTCGTCGGCACAGCCGAGGATGTGATTCCGGAGCTGGCGAGGGAGTTGGAGCATCTGTAGATGCAAGAGTAACGCAGGGCTCCGGAAACGGATAGTGTTTTTGGCTTTAAGTTTCTATGTTTTTAAGGTGGATTAGAAAGTGCCAGAGAACAGAGATTTCGATAAAGTATCGGTGTTGGTAGTCGGCGGTGGCCCCGCGGGGCTCGCAACCGCCATACAACTGAAGGTTCTGAAACCAGACGTCGATGTATGCGTGATTGACAAAGCCCTTGATCCGGGGAACCACAACCTTTCCGGCGCAGTGTTGGAAGCTGAACCACTCGCAAGCCTCCTCGATGTAGCCGCACCAGATTGGCGCGAGACCGACACGGCAAAAGATGTCCTTGCCAACGTTATCGACAAAGACGACGTCATGTTCCTGTTAGGCAAGAACATGGCGTTCAACATCTTTTTCGCCATTAAGTTGGGCAAGGCGTTGGGTCTTGGTTTCGGCCAGATGATACATGAAGGGGACTATTCGGTCTCAATAAGCAAGCTGACCAAGTGGATGACCCAAATCGCCAGGAGCCTGGGCGCTGAAGTGCTCAATGGCTTTGCCGCACAGGATATTATCTACGATGTTGCAAGCGGCACAGCGACTGGGGTAAAGCTTATCGATCAGGGACTGGACAAGGAACTCCACAAACAGCCCAATTATGTCGAAGGAGAGGTCATTGAAGCCGATTTCATAGTCCTTGCAGAAGGCTGTGACGGGCTCGTATCTGAGACATTCATCAAGAAGGCTGGTCTCGAAAGGCAAAGCCCGCAGCTCTATTCGGTCGGCGTCAAGGAGCTTATCCAGGTCAGTCCTGAACAATACGAGAAGTTCACAGCCGGACGTGTCGTGCACGCAATGGGCTATCCTATCTGGACCCCTGTATTAGGTCCGGGAATGTTCGGAGGAGGCATCGTCTATGCCGGCGCCAAGGATCACCTCTCCGTAGGAATGATTGTCGGAGCCGACTGGAAATATTGCGATTTCAACACGCAGGATGCCCTGACTCTCTTCAAGGAGCACAAGTTCGTAAAGCAGTTCATCGATGGCGGAACGGTCGTGGAAGCCGGTGCCAAAATGATACCTGAAGGTGGTTATTACGCCATTCCGAGAGACCCGGCTTCGAACGCGATAGGCAAAGGCAACGTCATGCTCCTCGGCGATAGCGCCGGTTTTGTGAATATGCTCAAGATCAAAGGGCTGCACAATGCCGTCGATTCAGGCATCCAGGCGGCTAAGGCAATTTTGGACAATCTCGACTCGCCGGAGAAGACTGCCGCCAAGTACACTGAGCTGGTTGAAAACTCCAACATAATGAAAGAAATGTACGCCGCGCGCAACTACCGCCAGACAATCGCCAAGTTCGGTACCCTTCAGGGAATGCCGCTTTCGTGCCTGGGCGGACTCCTGCCCAAGTTCGACGTTGAGCCCGACTATGAGGCCATGACAGTTTCAAATTATCGGAACAAACCAAACCAGGATTTCGATAAGGACACATTCACGGCGGTCGCAGCAACCGCACATCGCGAAGAAGAGCCTTCACATCTGACAATAGTCGATCCCGACATCTGCCGCAATAAATGCACGCCCGAGTTCAACAGTCCGTGCATAACATTCTGCCCGGCAGGGGTTTATGAGACGATACACGGTGAAGTCAAGCCTGCCAATCCCTCCAACTGCCTGCATTGTAAGACCTGTCAGCGAAAATGCCCGTTTGACAACATCAGATGGACAGTCCCGGAAGGTGGCGGTGGGCCTCGCTACAAACGGATGTGAGAATGCGCTCAAAAATTCTGTAGAAATCTGTTTTTCTTTTTTTGCTTTGTTTTGCATACTTCTTATAGATGGTTCACTGGAATCCATCAGAGCGGGAACAGAGGAAAGGAAAGAAACACGGAAAGAAACCATCGGTTGGCGTTTCGCGGTCTATCATGAGAATCCCCGGTGGTTGATTTTCACAGATTTGAGGGTAAAAAATGGGGGCTCAACCGAGAGAGGTAAAAGTTCTTGCAGCGTTATCGACTTCAATGACAATTGGTTTTCTGGTTCTGATGGCGCTTGGAAACAATCCCCCCTCAGCAGGAGCCTTTTGTCTTTCCAGTTATTATCGGCTTGAGCCTGTGGAGACAGTGATTTCCTGTCCGATTGACACAGAGATTGAGTCATGGAAGCGTATCAAAGTCTCCTATGTCAAGATGCCAATAGTGCAAAAGAGTAAAACTACCAACAATCAGGTAGAAGCAGTTGAACAGAAAACTGGGCCACTTACCTCCGTCCCGACTGAATCCCATCAATCCAGGGGCCATTTCTTTGTATGCGACGGTATTATTGGACATAACGGTGGGATTCTGGCAACTAATAAGTGGGAAAAGCAAGAGCAAATCGAAAGCGAGCAAGGACCGACGATTTTCATTAGCGTTATAACGGACGGTCATAGCAATGGCCCGACAGGAATTCAGATCGAAAGAATATGCGCCCTTATTGTAGCTTTGTCTAAGCGATTCGACATACCCCCTGAATACATCTCATACTGATTATTTGGGAAAGAGATAAAACCACATCCTAATGAGATCATTGCCATAAGAATCTCCCCGCCAAGGACCCAATTCCTTTATTTGGTAGAGTACCGGTTTATTTTATGTTTTTTAGGAAGGTGTCGCAGCCCTTTTTTTGCGCAAGCTGATTGATATATCGGACTCTGACTTTACGGTTTCGCTCCAGGAAATGGAACATCATAATTGACGGAGCCACCTTCATAAATACAAGATAAAGTGTGTCCTCCTTAAAACCGACATAAGTATATCCAGCACGTGAGTTGTCTGGCTCTTCGTATTGTGAGTCAGGTTATAGGGGGTGTATTGCGGGACCTGCGGATCTCGAGAAAGGAAATGGAGATGCTGGTTGATACTGTCCTGGGAGTGTTCAGCATGGATCTGGGTATCGACCTTGGTACATGCAGCACTTTAGTTTGCGTTCGTGATAAAGGAGTTGTCCTAAACGAACCCTCTGTGGTTGCTGTTCGCAAAGGCAGTAGCGACGTGTTGAACAATGGCGAGGCGGTGGGATTGGTAGCACGTGAAATGGTCGGAAAGACACCAAGTTCGATCAGTGCAATCCGTCCTTTGAAAGACGGTGTTATCAGCGATTTTAAAGTCACCGAAGCAATGCTCGCTTACTTTATGCACAAAGTTCACGGTCGCGGCAGCCTTGTCAGGCCGCGTGTAGTTATTGCTGTTCCGAGCGGAATAACAAGTGTTGAACGAAGGGCGGTAATTGACAGCGCAGAACGTGCCGGGGCGCGCAAAGTGTATCTGGTTGATGAGCCGCTGGCAGCCGCAATCGGGGCGGGATTGCCGATTACAGAGCCAACAGCATCAATGATTGTCGATATCGGCGGAGGGACTACGGAGGTTGCCGTAATATCCCTGGCGGATATTGCAGCCTGTCGATCCGTTCGAATCGGTGGTAACGATATGGATGATGCAATAATCCAACATCTCAAGAGAACATATAATCTGCTCATTGGGGAAGCTAGTGCGGAAAGGGCAAAAATTCAAATTGGCTCGGCGACCCCTTTAACGGAAGAGCTTACGATGGAAATAGCCGGCAGGGATATTGTTTCGGGGCTACCGAGAAGAATTATGATAACAAGCGAGGAAATCAGAAATGCTCTTCGTGAGCCTATTGCTGCAATCGTGGACACAGTGACAGGTACGCTGGAAGTGGCGGAGCCGGAATTGGCTGCGGATCTTACCGATAACGGCATAACTATTTGTGGCGGCGGGTCCCTGCTGCGTGGGATGGATAATGTTTTGGCCAACGCTACGGGCCTAAGGGTTGACCGTGCTGACGATCCTCTAAGCTGTGTAGCAATGGGTACCAGCATATATATCGAGAACCTGGAGTTGTGGAAAGATACGGCTGATTACAACGAATACGGTTGGCAGTAGGAGACGGTATCAGACAAGTCACTGCCGGGCGGAATACTTATTACTTTGTTGCTCTATGCTTAGGAAACACACAAAATTGTCCAATCGGATGCTGTTTACGTGGCTTCTGTTAGCAAGCTTCATTATGCTGTTCATTCCAACTTCTCTGGCTAACAAAATGCAACTCACTTTCTTTCACATCTTCAGCAAACCACTGAGTATGGGTAAAAGTATCTGCTTTGCCCTTCCCAAGGAAAAGGCAGACGCCGCCGAGCGAATCGTTCAGAACAGCAGGTATATAGAACTCCGGAATCATCTTGCCAATACGATGCAACAACTCAAAGAGCAGCACCAGAAAGTCGAAGAGTTATCCGGCTTGCGTGACAGGTTTGCCTGGAAGGGAGTAAGTTTTGTGATAGCGGACGCCATCGCAGAATTTCAGGGCTTGCAGCGACATCTTATTATCAGCCGTGGTACAGACGAAGGAATCGCAAAGGGACAGTATGTATTAAGTGGCAACAGCATTGTCGGAATAGTCTGCGAAGTGTCAGAGCGAACTGCGAATGTCAGACTAATAAGCGATCCGAGGATGAGGATAGCAGTGAAGATTGCAGAACTTGATGCTCCATTGATTCTACAGGGCGATAGTGAAGCCGCTTTAAAAGCGGGTATCCTGCCTATGAAGTACAAGGTGAATATCGATGATCCTGTTTATGCAATGGCTAAGCCTGGGGTGCTGAGTGCACCTGTCATTATTGGGACAGTAGCCGCCTGCAAAAATGATAGCATCAATCCGTTGATTTGGGACATCACAGTCAAGTCCGCCTGCGACCTTAAAAATATCGAAGAGGTCTCCGTGATCGTAATGAATATACAAAATTAATAAAAAAGAAGTATCCCGGAAGGACGCACAATATTTGAGCATCTTCGCAGGGGATAAGAAGCAATCTTCAGCAATTATTATACTATCACCGCTTTCAGCATCATTCCAACACAGGTATCCTGCTGGTGAACATCAGGCTGGGCCGGCCAAATACAAAAAGCCAACCAAACAACTGAGCTTATACCCGTAAGCACTGTTGAAGAGCAGTCTATTTTACGTCTCGCTGGTTCTCTGCAAAGGCCCAATTGTTTAGATTCAACCTCTGCAATCAGCCGTAAAAACCTTTTCACACCGTCTTATAAAAACACTCCCCTTAATACAATCCAAAGCGTATTTCATCTCATAAGGCTGTTTCCTCACCCGTTTTGTTGAATCAAAACGGCTTTTTCGCTATAATGTGATCTACACTTCAGGGATGGGGTATGTTAGCGAAGCACGGGGTTTGGCGACGGACTGTTTCTATTAACGTATGCCAGTGTATGTGAGGGGGGTGTGATGAAAAGATCTATACCAAGTTATTCTTGTGCCGTGTTATTCAGTAAAGTATTGCTATTAGCATTGATAATGCTTGCGGCAATTCTTTTCATGCTGGATTCGATCACCAGTACCGTTCATGCAAAAACGAACTCGCATGCCCCTCTGCTAAACGTTGCTGCGGGCGGGTCCGAAAGCCAGGCTGAGCAAGTGACAGATGAAGTGGAGAGCAGGACAGAGCTCCAGGCTGCCAGTCCTAATGAGCCATCAGAGCAACCTGAAGACAACAGACCGTGGCAGGCTGTACGAATGCGTGTGACGGCGTATTGCCCTTGTGAGAAATGCTGCGGTAAATTCGCAGATGGCATAACAGCCTGCGGTCATAAGATACAGTCCGGCGATACCTTCGTAGCAGCCGACAAAAGGTATGCTTTCGATACTGAGATGATTATCGAAGGCTATAACAACTCACAAATGGTCAAGGTGCTTGACAGGGGCGGTGCTATCAAGGGGAATAAACTTGATGTGTTTTTCAAAACGCACCAAGAGGCTCTGGAATGGGGTGTGCGGTATATCGACGTCAAAGTCCGATGCAAATAGAGCGGATGAAAAACGCCCCGGTTTTTAGCCGGGGCGAGGGATGCGTCTATATTGTTGTGTCCTGAACAGCTATCTATTGCTCTTTCGCCTTTTCCTCGTCCGGTTTGGGCTTGGCTTTGGCTCGCTGTTTGGACTCAGTCTTGAGATTCGGTTTTGCCTCTGTGGCATTGGCCTCGGGCTTTGAGCCACCCTCCCCGTTCTTCTCTCGCTGAATAGCGTCGTAGATTTCCCTGCGGTGTACAGGGATGCTCTTCGGGGCCGTTATGCCGAGACGAACCTTATCACCCCGCACATCGACAATGGTTATTTCGACGTCATCGCCGATCATTATGGATTCGTCTCTTTGCCTGCTAAGAACCAACATTGCTAACTCCTTTTGTCGGCTGGCTTTACCTAATATCCTACGAATAAATCAGGCTACCTGTTCGCCCCGTTACTATTCCAATGCTTCCTATATGGCATTGTACCACAATCACTACTCTAACTACGTCATCCAGAGAGTGTATCTTTAATCAAGTATATCTTCGGCTAATTTTCAGGCCAAAAACAACGATTTTTGTATTTGTCTGAATCTCGGGGGCTGATTATAAGACAGTTATTACATAAGTGCTTTTCTATTAAAGCATTAGCGCAAACACTTATTGCGCAAAAAGCCTCTGTATGGCTGAAATAGCGGGCAAAATTGACTATGACATTTCGTGTTTGCGCCAATATGTATATCGGACGGCCATCCAGTAGCCGGCAATTGAGCCAAGCGTACCGAAGGCGACCATCTGAATTGGCAATATGGATAGGGAAGTGTGAATGAAGAATACAGCGGGCCAGGCGCTGGCCATTGGCTCCTGGACGCCACCCTTGAGGCATGAGGCAATAGCAAAAGAGGTTACCATGCAAGTTGCGATTGCTGGCCAGATGTAGCTGCCGTCGAGGAAGGTCTTAACCGCAAAGCCTGCGACGCCAAATGCAACAATTACGCCAAATGCAATCTGGCCGATAGCCGGTTGGGCCATGAAGAAGCCAAATCCTGGATCGTAAACCTGAATGTCCTGAGCAAAACGTCCGATAAAGAAATGGGCGATGAAAACGGTTCCGACTATTCCAATCCCAGCACAAAGAAGGGCGTTGAGACTCAGCTTCGGTGAGTCTGACTTGGAATGCGTCTGGCCAGAGCAAATCCGCTCGACCATAACAACACCGGCAAATCCCGCTGCAACAAGGATAAACCAAAACGCAGGCTCCCATTTCATGCCGTTGAAAAGGATTTGACGCTGCTGTAAAGTCGGATTTAACTGCTGCAGGCCACCCACGCTACCTGTTCGGAGAGCCCAAACCGCTAAGCCGGTTGGTACTGCGAGAATGCCAATCTGTCGTCCGTGCGGCCAGGAGACGAAATATGCAATCGCACCAGCCACGAATGCCAGTCCTGCCAGCAGCGCTGCCCCACCGGGGCCGATGTTACCGGCACGAATAGCCTCTAAAGGCTGTGATTGGTGCGCCAAAGGCCAACCCAGAATCCCTATAAGGACCACCCCAACCGCCATCGCGGCAGCAATCCTTGCTTTCATTGCAACTGACAATTCCACGAATACTCTCCAGAATAAAAAACCAGCAGTAGCATAACACGAGTCAAAGTCGCAAGCAATAGTGTATTGTCGGTATATCGGCTTTACAGGCTTCATCACAGCCTAATGGGAAGTAAATTCGCAAAAATTGGCTTTGTTTT
>CAZYMD010000136.1:0-13747 GCA_964649005.1 uncultured Pirellulales bacterium | reverse complement strand
ATGACCTGCTCGATTCTGTCGCCGTCGAAGTTGATTTTGGGCAGATCGCTCTGGAGTCTGAGCTGAAGATTCAGTTTGTTGTACTCGGCGGCGGGGGCCATTGTTTCGTATACATGGCCGGCGATTTCGTTGATGTCGTTCTCGTTGATGTCGAAATCCATCCTGCCTGCATCGAGTTTCTGAAAATCCAGCACATCGTTGATCAGCCTGACAAGCCTGTCGACGTTTCTCTTTGCGATGTCGAGGAATTCCTTCTGCTCGTCGTTGAGCGGGCCGGTTTTTTCCTGGACAACCAGTCGTATACCTTCTTTTATGGCGGACAGCGGCGTTCTCAATTCGTGCGAGGCCATGGAGACGAATTTGGATTTTATTTCCACCGCCTCTTTCATTTCCTCTTCTGCGTTCTTGCGTTCGGTTATGTTATGCAGTGACACAAGACGGGCGTTCTGTTTTTTCCAGCTTATTTGCACTGCGTTCATTTCAGCGACTGTCACTTTGCCGGCCTTATCTTCGATTTTGATTTCAGAAGTCTCGTCGAGGACTACGGGGAACTGGAAGGTTTGTCCGTCAAGCTCTCCCGGCCGGCGGTCGAAGAGCAGCTCGGCGGCGGAATTGGTGAAAATCACGACTCCATCATCGTCGAGGATGATGATGCCATCAGGGCTCGTGTTTATGACTTTGCGGAGATTGGCTTCGCCGGAGCGCAGGCCTTGTTCGATCTGTTTTCGTGCGGCGATTTCGGTCTTGAGCAGTTCGTTAACTTCGGATAGTTTTTTGGTTCGCTGCTCGACCTGAATTTCGAGACTGTTATTAGCATCCTGAAGCGCTTGTCGCATCTGGTTGCGTTCGATGGCATATCTGATAGTACGAATCAGAATATGATCCGACACCTGATTTTTTACCAGATAGTCCACAGCGCCGGCTCTTATCGCCGACAGAGCGATTTGTTCATCGTCCAGGCCTGTCAGCACGACGATTGGGATGCGTGAATTGGACCGTTCGACCCCTCGGACAGTCTGAAGTCCGCTGCTGTCAGAAAGCATCAAGTCGAGCAGTATTACATCGTATTCTTTTTCGTTCAGGCATTCGACGGCTGCTGATAGGCTTTCGGCCGAATCAGTGGCGAACTCAGTGTGCTGATCACACTGAGTCAAGATGTGTTCGATCGATATTCTGTCGACCGCATCATCCTCAACCAGCAGAACGCTTATCAGGTTCCTATTGAAAAGAACTTGCATTTTTTCGATTGTCTCAGTGTTCATCGTAGTCTATTTCCAGTATGCGCTGTTGCGAATCAATTTGCCTGCCCAACGGTTACTGCTTTGCCTTGATACCAGTTGAGAGGACCGGGAGGCAGCGTTAAAGGTGTAAGGCATAGTCCATGATCTTGCCTTTTCACGTATATCTGTTGACTGCATTTCTGCACAGGCGCGGTCATTATTCAGTGTGCAAATTCCCTCGTTTCCTGCTCCTGCACGATTTTGAAAAAGTCACACTCTATGCAACATAAGAGTTTGTGGGCATAGATGTCATGTAATTTTCCGTCGCACATTGTTCCGGCCACACTCCAGCAATAGCGACCGGCATTTTTGCCGCGGTTTGTCCCGTTGTGGGAGGTGTCGATTGCGGCAGGACACACCCCAAGCTCTGCGACTCTTGCCCCCTCCGGCTCTCGTCCGCATTGTTTGAACTGCCAGCAATTCTGCCTGTGTTCGGGTGCATTTGGTTGATTCAGAGACATCTTATTTCCTCGATCAATGTGGTTTATCCAGTTGTACGAAGCTGTCTCAGCGTACCTCCTAAATGATATTATGTATCGCTTGGCTCACACACGGATGTTCGGAAGATATGTGCTTTCCAACTACCTCAAGCAGTTCGTTACGATCTATTGGTTTGGATAAATAGTCATTACAGCCTGCTTTGAGGCATTTCTCCTGGTCACCCTTCATTGCGTGAGCGGTCAGGGCGATTATTGGCGTGGTTACCCCTTCTTCTCGCAGTTTTATTGTAGCCTCATATCCATCCACGTTGGGCATCTGAATATCCATGAATATCAGATCAAAAGGCTGAGACAGGGCCTTGCTGACAGCCTCGGCGCCGTCGTCAGCCAGCGTGACTTCAAGGCCCATTTTTTTCAACAGCAGGCTCGCGAGCATCTGGTTGGCGGGAACATCTTCGGCAAGCAACACGCTTCCAGTGAAGGTCGATTTGCGTGATTGATTCCGCTGGTCTTGCGAGATATGGGCAACGCTGTTTCTGTCAAGAACAGGTTGGGCGTCAACGTCAAGGCCGGCCGGTATCACGAGTGAGAACGTCGAACCCTTGCCCGGCTGGCTGGTTAGAGAGAGGCGTCCGCCGAGAAGCTCGCCCAACTGTTTTGTGATTGACAGTCCCAAACCTGTGCCTCCATACTTACGAAAGGCAGTCTCGTCGGCTTGAACGAATGCTTCAAATACTTTCTTCTGTTCATCCACCGGGATACCGATACCCGTATCATCAACATCGAAACGGATGAATGGGATATCATTATCGCGTTGCAATGAGACGTTTATATGAACGTGACCTCGATCGGTGAACTTGACGGCGTTCGTGACCAGATTGATCAGGCACTGCCGCAAACGGGCTGGATCGGTGTGTATTTGAGAAGGCAGAGCATCGGCGGTAATTATTGCAAATTCAAGTCCCTTTGCCTCTGCCTTTGGCGTGGTCATCGACTCAACCGAATTGAACAGTTGCGCCAGAGAGCAATCGACGATTTCAACATCGAGCTTGCCTGCCTCAATTTTTGATGAGTCCAATATATCATTGATGAGCCTGAGCAGGTTTTGGGCCGAATCACGAATGATCTCAACGGATTCGCATTGCTCGTCTGTAAGCTCTCCCTCGGCCAAGGCATCGGCAAAGCCTATGATTGCATTCATCGGTGTGCGGATTTCGTGGCTCATGTTGGCCAGGAATTGGCTTTTGGCTTGATTTGCCGCTTCGGCCTGTGTTCTGGCATTCTCTATCTGTTGTTCAGCACGTTTGCGGTTAGTAATATCGACGCCAAAGCCCACCAAGTACTCCTTGCAGTCCAGTATTGTACGCAGGCCTGTGAAATAGTGAGGGATTTTACAGCCGTTTCTGGTCACTATATGTGCTTCTGCATCCGCTTCGCCCTCAGTAAAGACCTTTTCGATTTTGGTTGCGATCAGCTCTCTATCTTCTCCCTGAAAGAAATCGAGTACGTTTTTGTGAACCAATTCCTCATTCGAATAGCCTGTTGTCTCTTCAAAATTTTTATTCCATCGGTGAAAGCGTCCCTTTTTATCCAACATATAGAAGACACCAGGCATACTGGTGATGATGTCGTCAGAAGTCTTCTTTTCCTGCTGTAACGCCTGTTCTGCTCGCTTGCGATCTGTAATATCAGTATCCGTGCCTCTGTACCCGAGAAGATTACCATGCTCATCCAGTATGGGTAGGCTACTGGTCTGAAGGATTACGGCGCTGCCGTCCTTTGCGATGTTGACATTAACGAAGTCATTAAAGCTTTCTTTCCTGTCGAAAACCTCGAAGGCTGCTCTCCTAAGGTTCTGTTTTTGCTCCAAGGCAAAGAGGTCATAGAAGTGCTTCTTTCCGACAAGATCTTCTGGCTTATATCCAAGGATCTTGTCCACAGCACCGCTCGAATAGGTATATACGCCTTCGGAATCAATCTCCCATATCCACTCGCCTGCACTTTCGGCAACCTGTTTGAATCGTGCCTCGCTCGTTCGCAACGCTTCGGCCACGTGCTTACGCTCAGTTATGTTGTATATGGACACCATCGCATATTCGTTTTCATTTATCGCCAGGGGTATGATAGAAGCTTCCAGGTATGGGCTGACATGGTTTCCATTAATTAAAAGATTCGGTTGGATTTCAGTTGCACTAAGCGCATGTCCCGAAGCTAATACTCCCTCGACAGCGCCGCGAAGAATACACTTCGAGCAAGCCGAACTGTATCCGCACCCTTTGATATCATCGTTCGCATGGATACAACCTAATGCGGATCCTGGTTGACTATCGAGAAGTTCTGAGGTTTCCCTACCAACCAGCTTGGCTACAACGTTGTTGGCCTTGCGGATGACCAATTGTCTATCGACAAGGATCATGCCGAACGGAGCGGCGTTAAATATTGCCTCAAGCATTTTTTGCTGTTGTGCGGCCTGACCTTGAGCCATTTCGCGATCAGTCATCCATCGAAGAACCACCCAGGCAAGCACGCTCAGCACAGCAGTCAGACCGAGGCCTGATATCATCACTATCCACGGTGCAGAGGTTCTTCCCGAGGCGAACAGGCCCCGAGCGGGTTGGCACAGAACTAACCAGCTCTTGTCCCCCACGGCCAGCGGAGCGGCCACGTGCAGAGCGGTAGTCTCAATCCGCTCTTCGCGGGCACAACGCTCGTGAGGTATCTCGGGAACATTTGTGCTGTCAGGCGAAAGATGTGAGCCGAGGAAACAACGCCCATACTCAGCAGATGGATCGCAGAGATGAATATCCATTCGGTATGGCTCAAAATTGGCCATGACCTCGTTTAGGAAAGAGCTTACACGCAATACGATAAGCACAAAGCCTTTGAGATTTTCTCGCCTGCCTGCAACTGAATCCGGCGTCGTTCCGTTGCGGTAGACCGGTTTTAAGGCCAGCACGCCATACTGGTTATTGGTTTCCTGGACGAGGACAATCGGTTCTGTAACAGCCAATTGGCCGCTGTCGCGAGATCGCCTTAGAGTCTGAAGTCTCTCGGGTTCTGAGGCGAGGTCGAATCCGATGGCCGCTTCGTTGCCTTTGTATGGCTCGGCGAAGTATACAGGGAAATATTCTTCACGCGTGGCGGCACGCACCATATTCCCCTGGATCTGTCTTTCAGAAATTTGGAAGTTTGCAAGGCCGTCCTTTTGTGCAGCGGACTCGTACGCGGCACGCTCGGTATTCCTTACCCGCGGTATCCATTCGATAGCCTGTATTTCGGGATGACTCTGAAAATATGGCTTTACGAATCTCTGAAACTCCGATCTCTCCACATCGTGAGAATTTTCATAGAGACCATGGATCCAGTTCAGTGCTTCGAAGTTCTGCTCGATGCGTTCGGTTAGTGCCAAGATTCTCTCTTGTGCAGCGTGCTCGAAGCTCATCCTTAGCTTGTTATTTTCGGACTCTCTAATACCAGTGAACAACAGGATTGACGGGACGAGGCCGGCGCAGATGAGCAAGGCGAGCAGAATGATGCGATACAGCGGGTTTTCTGCTCCTGGCGCCCGGTTGGCGGTGCCCGATGGGCTTGCTGGCACTTTTGAATGTCCCTGCATTGCCACCCCCCCAAGTTAAACCGGCTATTGACAAGATCAGTACTATGCCTCGGTGGTGTGAAATATTCTGTATTTCAGCTCACCAGTCAGGCTTGAATGTCTTGCCACGGAAAATTCTTTCTTTCTTTTAGGGAAGACTGTCCGAGGGCCAATTTGCCAGGAAATCGGACTTTTGTGCCGCGGGTTCCAACCTAATTTGCACTTGCTCTATTTATATTGTACTCCACATTCAGCGTGATGCCAAATTCTGATGTAATTTCTGTACGCTGCCGAAGCCTAAAAGGGAGCTTTTTAAGGGGGCCCAACTAAGCGACAACGATGTCAGGTAACGTCCGATGAAGCTGAATAACCTTTTGCATGGTATTTAAGAAGGGGATATACTTGGTGTGTCAGTGAACATTGCGCACGGCTGACTGGGTGGGCGTGAGTAAAAGGAGCAACATATCTCGAGGATACTCGACAATGAGAGTTAAAATCATCATAGTATTGATGACGGTTGTATTATCAGTAGGGGCCTACGCGGAGGAGATACTGGTCCCCTTCGGCATCGACTGGTCGAAAACACCTGGTTCGGTCATCAACCTGTCGCGTTTTCTCGATGCTCCCGCTGGCAAGAACGGCTTTCTCAGAGTGCAGGGAAAGCACATCGTCAAACCCGACGGCAAGCGTTTCCGCATCTGGGGGGTCAATATTTGCGGACCGGACTGTTTCCCCAATAAGGAGCTGGCGACAGAGATCGCCGGCGACTTGGCCAGAATGGGCGTCAACTGCGTCCGTTTCCACCATATGGATTCCGACTGGGGCCGCAGCGCCATCGATCTGTCCCGCGACGACACGCGCCATCTCGATGCGAATAACATGGACTTGTTCGATTTCTTCGTTGCCGAACTCAAAAAGCGCGGCATATATAGCAACATCAACCTCAATGTCCTGCGAAAGTACAAGGCCGGTGATGGTGTCCGTGACTACGAAGTCCTCGGGATAGGCAAATCTGCAACGTACTTCAACAAGCGACTGATCGAGCTGCAGCATGAATACGCTACACAGATCATGACCCACCTCAACAAGTACACCGGCAACGAATATCGTAACGAGCCTGCAATTGCAGTAGTGGAAATGGTCAACGAGAACTCCTTGCTCGAAGGTTGGGTCACCCAGCGGCTGGTCGGCAGGGACGACATGGCTGGTATCACATGGTCGCCCATTCCCATCTCGTATTCTACCGAGTTGGCTGAACTATACAACGCATGGCTCCCAAAGATGCGCTCGGCTGACCAGTTGAAGTTGCTCCGTGAGGAGGCCAAGGTCGAGCCTGGCCGTTTGATACCGCGACTGAGGCCCGAACAGTTCGATCAGGCATCGGGGTTTCGTTTCCACAGTGAAGCGACATTCTACATGTCTATCGAGTTCGACTTCTTCACCGGTATGAAGAAGCTGCTGAAGGAGAAACTCGGTGTTCGCTCGATGCTGGTTGGCTCAGCCGATCACAACGACAGCATCAGCGGATACCTGCATATGTGCTCGAACATGATGTTCGATATCATTGACAGTCACGGCTACTGGGAGCACCCGCAGCTTGGCAGCGAGACGCGGATCAGGAATACGCCTATGGTGAACGATCCTCTCGATGCAACGGTTACGCAGTTTGCAAGGACACCCGTTGTCGGCCGGCCCTTTACGATCTCCGAAACGAACCATCCCTTCCCACACGAATACGCCTGCGAAGGATACTCCATCCTAACCGCCTACTCGCTGTTCCATGACTGGGACGGAATCTATTGGTTCAGCTTCGGCCAAGGGCGTAGAAACAAGCCCGGCGATGGAATTCAACAAAAGGGCTGGTTCGATTTCTCCAACGATCCGGTCAAGATGACTAACCTCTATGCCTGTGCTCTGATGTGGCATCGACAGGACTTGCTCCCGGCCAAGCAGAGCCTCACCCGCTCGTACACAAGTGCACAAATGATCGAATCCATGCGGTTTGACAGGAGGAACCGACCCTTCTTCACCCCGAACTTCTACCGCTCAACTCCGTTGCGACATGCTACACGCTTCGCCATCGACGGTTCGCCTTCTTCGCCATATCCTCTGGGAGGGTCGCTTAGCAACATCGAAGCCGATACTGGGCAGATCGCATGGCGCAACGCCGACAAAGCCAAGGGAGTAGTCGAAGTTAACGCCGATTGCACGCAGGCTCTTATAGGCTTTGTTAAAGACAGCGCCAAGCCGCTAAGCCACTTTAAAGCAGATGTTAGCAACGACTTTTGCTCGCTGGTTCTGACCTCACTTGACGATAAAACAATATGGCAGTCGAACAAATTGTTGCTGACTGCCACCGCATTAGCCACTAACACAGGCATTCAATGGAAGGAAGACCGCCAGACCATCGCCGAGTGGGGTAGCGGGCCGATTGTCATTGAACCGGTCAAGGGAACTATAACCCTCAATAACCTCAGAAGGGCGAAAAAGCTAAGCCTCACGCCATTGACAGCCGAAGGCCACCCATTAAATCCCGAACCAGGCCAGAGCGAAGACGGCCGAAACTGGCGTCTCGAATTAGGAAAAGTCGCAACAACATGGTACATCATCAAGATCGAACGCTGATAACGACACCTTGGCGTTCCCGGCTGGGGCCTATATAAAGGACAGGCCGGTTTTCTTTGCCACAGACCTGATATGTTCTGCGGCTTTATCGTACTCCTCGGCGCTGCTTAGATGTTCCAGCATGAGCGGCACACCTTGCAGCTTACTCAATTCCTTCAGGAACGTAGCGTAATCCAGGCCTCCCAAGCCCGGGCGGGTCTCGTCGAGATGAGTGGTGAGCTTTCGCGAGAGAATGATATCCTTGGCGTGGCAACTCTTGATATAGGGCCCCAGCTTGGCGAAGCATTCGCGGATCAGCTCGCCGTTGCCGTAGTACCGCTGCGGGCTGCATACGATATTGACCGGATCGAGATGTACGGCGAATCGCTTACGGTCGATGGCCTTCATCAGGGCCAAATACGAATCAGGCGAATCCGGATACGCCCAGGGCATAGTCTCCAGCGCGAAATACGTCCGGCTCGGCTTGACGTCGTCGATGATCGCACGCGTTGTCTCAACGATCATATCAAATGTTTCTTCTGTGAGATTATCGGGCGAAGGCCCGTCCCACTGCTCATCGCGCGAACCGCTGATGTTTACGCAGCACTTTGCTCCGATACGGTCGGCCAGAGCCAACTGCTTACGACATTTCTCCTGCGCCGCCTTGCGCTGGTCATCGTTCGGGCTGATAGGATTGCTCCAGGCCCCCACCTCGGCAATGATTATATTGGCTCGCTTGGCGGCGCTGGCGTAAGCGTTGACAACATCATCGCTTGCGTCGGCTCCAAGCGGGCAATAGGCCGCACTGTAGCCCAGCTTCCTGAGCACCGCCACCCAGCCATCCGGCCCATCGTATTTCTCAAAAGTTGGTCCACCCAGACGCAGGCCCCTGGCTGCGCCTTGCCCAATCGAAGTGCTAATCAGCGATCCGCCTGCAAGAACTGTCGCACCAAGCAGGGTGCTCTTTACGAATTCGCGTCTCGATACACGCATTCTATCCTCGTCCATTTCCTGTCCTTTCTTCTTTTTTCTGGTCGAAGCAATCCTTCGCAATCTACCTTATAACCACCGGTGGGCTCTATTTGCCACCAGCATTTGTCAGTTGGCTTTTCTTAACCGAGAATGTGTGAACTAATTCGTCGTCGATGTTAATAATCTGATAAGTCAATTTGGGGTCTGTCGCCATCGTATCAAAGGTCAGCAGGCCGAACGAGCATTTTTCATTATAGCCGAACAGTGAGTCGGGCATGATCGAATGTGTGTGTATGTTGGTCAGACGAGAACTCTCGAATTCGTACAGCGCGTATGCGTTGGGCCGCTCGATCTTCCAGATGTCGGAGCGATGCCGGTCCGCCGATAGCAGAACTACGCCGTCGATGCTATTAGCAGACAGATATGAGAATATCTTCTCGCGCTCCTTCTTATATCCCTGCCAGGGGTCTTTGCTGTTAGGTTTGGCCCCATATGCCCAGGGAACTGAGGAG
The DNA here is from genome assembly GCA_964649005.1 of uncultured Pirellulales bacterium. Classification (GTDB taxonomy): domain Bacteria; phylum Planctomycetota; class Phycisphaerae; order Sedimentisphaerales; family Anaerobacaceae; genus CAZGMJ01. Next base: position 4,344 of record CAZYMD010000136.1, on the reverse strand, counting down.
ACGAGCACTTTGAAGGCGCCAGTCGAGGTTTTAAGGGTCTTGAAGAGCCAATCCATCTGCACCGGACCGAGCATGGATGGATTCTCGACTTTCGGATTGGTGCGATAGTACCGGCAGTCCAGCATGATGAAATGAACGTTGGCTATGTAAAAATCGAACCAACAGCCGGGCCTGTCTTCGCTACCGCCAGCATAATAAGGATTTGCCCAGTTGTTCTTGAACAGTCGCCAGACAGGGATTTTCCATGCGGGCTCGCGGATTTCGGGGCCGCCCCAGCCGTCGTTATCAACAAAGTCGTGGTCGTCCCAGATGGCATAGACAGCCCTCGATCCGACGAAGCTGCGGTATTCTGGTCGGGATTGACGCCTGTAGTAGCAGTACTGCTGAACGGCCGGTTTCCTGGGATGATCGATATAGACATTGTCGCCCAGGAACAGGAACGCCAGCGGATCGTGTGCGTTTATGGTATTCCACATTCGCTCATGCTGGGGGGTGTAACCTGCACCACCTCCGAAGCCTACCTTGAACCTCGCAGGTTTGCCCGCAGGTGGGGCGGTTCTGAAAGATCCTTTGACTGCCTGGTCGTCGCCTCGTACCTGAAGCTCATACTCATAGGTTGTATCCGCTTCCAGGCCCGCGATGGTCAGTATGGCTGTGTAGTCGCTGGCGCTGTCCGTACGTCCCGTAACGCGCATGGATGGACGCCTGGGCGAACCCAGTCTGTGAACATTGAGCCTCACCTGTACCTCATTGGCGGTTCGCACCCAGAACTTGGCGCTGCTGTCGGTAACGCAGCCCAACATCGGGCCGTGCAGCAGTTGGACTGCTTGCTGTTTACGAAGGGCCTTGAAGCCACGCGTTCTGGTCAATGGTGCAAGCAGATCGCGTGGACCTGCAAGAAATCGGCTAAAAGGCATGCCTCCAGCAATCGCCTGCTCAGTGAAGCTCAGAGCCATCTCGATATTACCCTGGTTCGCATAGGCAACGGCCAGAATATACATTGATTCGAGATCTCCAGGGTGCAGCTCAAGGTATTTGTGGCTGTTCTCTATGGCGGTTTCGTAGTCGCCATCGACGATTTTAGAAACTGCTTCCCGGCTGATCAACTTATACTGCTCAGCCCCACAGACGCTCTGAATATACCAAAACAGAACAATCCCAACAGCAGATACGGCTAACGCTCGATTGAAAAGCTTCATATTTTCTCCATTCTTAGACGCTGTCTTATTTACATGGTTCGCATCCGTTTGGGCCTGATGTAGATGCCAGGCTATTCATATATAGTATCCGCTAAACACCTTGTCCAGAACAGCATACGATTTGCACCGAACCGTTTTTTTTTACCGATGAAGATATTTGTGTTCCTCTGCAAAGTCACCCATATTCCCAGTGTTGTGAAAGCGATATTTTCCCATGTCACGGAATAATGAAAGTTGGACCTATTTTATGCTTGACAATCGGAGATATACACAGTTAAATTGGGGCACAAAGGCAATATGGCAGGAGGCCGTGCCAAATGGAGTTGGTTAAAGAAAAGGAATGGGTAAAATGAAGGAGCTGTTTACTACAGGAGAAGCAGCGGAGGTCTGCAAGGTAAGCCAACAAACAATCATTCGTTGTTTCGACTCCGGCCGATTGGAGGGCTTTCGGGTTCCGGGCTCAAAATTCCGCAGAATCCCTCAGCACAGTCTGGTCAAGTTCATGAAGGATAATAACATCCCAATGGACGGCCTTGACTCAGGCAAGCACAAGATTCTGATCGTCGATGACGATCCCGAGATTGTCGAGCTGATAGTCGACGTTCTCGAGCGGGATGGGAGGTTCGAGACTCGCAGCGCTTCGAGCGGCTACGAGGCAGGGATGGCCACACAACAGTTCAAACCTGAAGCCATTCTGCTTGACTACATGCTGCCGGACGTGAATGGCAATGTGGTATGTCAAACAATCAAGAGCAATCCCGAGTTCGAGAGCATCAAGATCATAATCGTAAGCGGGGTTGTTAAACAGGACGAGATCGACCAGCTTTTGAAATCCGGCGCCGAAGACTTTATCAAGAAGCCCTTCGACGTCGACGAGCTGACGGACAAACTCACCGCCGTATTGGAGTTGAAGCAGTTAGTGCGGTAGGCTCCTCGACTCGACGGTATTCGAGTTATCGGGGTAAAGGGGACGTACTGTCTCGTCACAGCTATCGAAGGCATAATGCCTGCATTGAGTCAGAGGGTGAAACAGTATGACGGACAGAGAGTCTAACTCCTCAGCCGTCGCGCACAATGTGGAGCTATCCGTGGGCCGGCTCGACTCGCTTTCGGTCCTTCCGTGCGTGGCCTCGCAAGTAATACAAAAACTCGCGCTGCGCGAGTTCACACCAGCAGCCCTGGCGAGTGTCATTGAATCCAACCCCGCCCTTGCGGCTATGACTTTCTCGCTGATTGCCAGGCAAAACATACATCTGTCAGTTGCAAGCTTCGCACTTCGGCCTCTGATAGAAAGGCTGCCGGCCGAGGTGCTTGTCACATCCTTTCTTTCAATGCCCGTTTTACACGAGTCGACTGCTCTGCCCTTAGACAAGGACAGATCGGAACATCATAAAAACCTGCTTTTGCACAGTCTTGCTGTAGCCTGTTGCGCAAAAAGGATCGCCGAACTGACGCTGGGATGGACCGATCCGGAATTCGCATACTTCGGTGGACTTCTGCATGACGTCGGAAAGTTCGCAATAGAAGAAACGATGCCAAAGAGCCTTGCACGTATGGTGGAAGAAGCTACCGCCGAGTCCGAGTCGCTGCATCGCATCGAGTACAGGCATCTCGGAACCGACCACGCCCTCTTAGGCAAGCGCTTGGCGCGTAAGTGGAGGTTTCCCGCGCCGATATCGAACGCCATCTGGCTGCACCATAGCGAAATGGCCGCGGTTGCCAGGAGCATTCCTGATTCCGACACGGCCAGGGTAGTTCAGTTGGCCGACATGATCTCCCGCCAGGCGGGTATAGGCCATTCGGGCAGCTACGATACGATTTCCGGTGTGGATCAGATCGCTGCCGTAATCGGCATCTCAACCGAACAGTTGGAGCAGTTGCGTGCGAACCTTCCTGCACAGGTTATGCAGAAGGCCGCACTGCTTGATCTGGATTCGTCAGACGCACAGGCTGGCTACTATGATGCGCTGCGCTCCGCGGCTGGGCAGTTCGCCGCAAGGCAGTCGGAGCTGTCGGCCGAGAACCGCGTTATGAAGGTAGCATCGAGCCATCTCGATTTTGCCGCCGAATTCTTACTTGGTGTTGACTCGACAACCTCTGTGATGGACATTGCCCAGGATTTCGCCAAACGCTGGCAGAGGTTTTATCAGACAGGCAATGTATGTCTCTATCTGGCCGAGCAGGAGCCTGGACAGGGTATTAGAACCGTCGTCGTAGAGGGCTTCTCCCAGGCGAACGTATTCTGCCTGGAGACGCCTGAAGAGGGGCCTGTTATTACGCCTGAGATTGCAGGCAAGTTCGCCATGCCCACCGCCCACGATCATATAGACTGGCTCTTCGAGCAATTGGATACCCAGTTCGATGCGCAGCGAACGAGATTGGCGCCATTGCTCTCAAAAGGCAGAACCGTCGGCGCTATCGCTTTCGAGTTGAATTATCCTGTTCCAAGCGAGCAGTTCGAAGAGAAGTTCAAGCTAACCGCCGCGATAGGCGGCGCTGTCCTGGATGCTGTTACTGCACGCCAAAACCAGGAAGACCTCGTTGAGCGTCTGGTGCGGTCCGCCTCTGTAATAAAAGAGAAAGAGGCTAAGCCTGCACAAGCGCCTGCGCCTGAGAATCCACTCGATGGCCTGGCGGAGTTGGCCGGTGGAGCCGCACACGAGCTAAACAATCCTCTGGCGGTAATATCGGGCAGGGCCCAATTGTTGGCGGAGGCCGAAGAAGATCCCGAGAAGAAGGAAATCCTCAGGCAGATTCACGAAAACGCAGGGCAGGCCTCGGCCATAATCGAGGACCTGATGAGCTTCGCCGAGCCGCCTAAGCCAAGAGCTGCACTCACCGCAGTTACGCAGATCATCGATGAGGCCCTCCAGTTGGCCGGACGCAAAGTCAATATGGCCGGCGCAGATATTCAGGCCAGGCAGGCGGATAACGTCGCAGGCGTCTTTGTCGATTCGGCGCAGATCGTCTCGGCGCTCGCGAATATCATCGCAAATGCAGTAGAGTCCTATGGAGGCAAACCGGGACCTGTGATAATTTCAGCCGAGCTTGATGAAGCGCGGCAATCGGTCAGACTGCAGATAATAGACTCAGGCTGCGGCATGAAGAGCGAGGTCCTCAGGAAAGCAACGCAACCATTCTTCTC
>CAZYMD010000135.1:0-13929 GCA_964649005.1 uncultured Pirellulales bacterium | reverse complement strand
TTACGAAATTGGGGAGTCGTTCGAAAGAGGCTGGAAAAGTCCGCGTTTGGCGGGTATCCTGTATAAAACGAACATACATATTTAAGGAGCTTACGATGATTAGAAGGACATCATTTTCGAGTATCTTGAGATTGACCGTTTGTGCACTCTGTGTATCAATGTTTTTGGGCGCGACCTGTGAGGCGGAGCAATACTGGCTCTCCGATCTAGATATAAGTAAAACTCAGCAGGATTGGGGAAGTCCGGGGAAGGACAAATCCGTAGACGGCAATCCCCTGTCTATTGGCGGGACGACCTTCGAACGAGGACTGGGCACACATGCGTTGAGCCGTCTCTACATTACGCTGAACGGCAAAGGATGAAAGTTTACGGCGATTGTCGGCGTCGACGATGAGGTCGAAATGAGGGGGAGCATTGCATTTCGTATACTGGGCGACGGTAAGGAAATTTATAAGAGCAGCGAACTTCGCGGCGGGCAGACCGGTCAAAAGGTCGATGTGGATATTTCCGGAATCGACATTTTGATTCTGATGGTTAACGGTGGTACGGATGGAATCAACTACGATCACGCGGATTGGGCAAATGCAAAGATCGAGGTTGTAGGTGCAAAGCCTGAAACAACATATGCACCGAAGGAAGAGGCTGTTATATTGACACCGAAACCTCCGGCAAAACCAAGAATCAACGGCGCCCGAATATTCGGAGTCCGACCAGGTTCGCCTGTTTTATATACGATCGCAGCCACCGGAGATCGCCCAATGGAATTCGCAGCGAAGAAGCTGCCCGACGGTCTTAAACTCGATGGCAAGACTGGAAAGATCACAGGTAAGTTAAGGAAAAAAGGCGAATATAAAATAACGCTCGTGGCTGAGAACAAATTAGGGCGCGCCGAGCGAGAGCTAAGGCTGGTCGTCGGTGACAAAATTGCCTTGACGCCTCCTATGGGATGGAACAGTTGGAACTGCTGGGCCTGCGCTGTAGATGACAAGAAGATCATGCAGAGCGCGGAGGCCATGGTTAAATCTGGTTTGATCAATCACGGCTGGCAATATATCAACATTGATGACTGCTGGATGGTTAGACGGGATTCGAACGATTCTATCGTTGGCGGACCGACGAGGGATGAGGATGGCAACATCCTGTGCAATAAGAAATTCCCGGATATGAAGGGACTGAGCGATTACGTTCACAGCCTTGGGCTTAAAATCGGGACATATATTTCGCCCGGGCCATGGACCTGCGCGGGATACGAAGGCAGCTACAATCACGAACTGCAGGACGCAATTCAATTCGCCAGATGGGGCATCGACTATCTTAAATATGACTGGTGCGGGTACGGGTCGGTCGTGAGTAATCCCGATCTCGAAGAAATGCAAAAACCTTATATATTGATGAAGTCGTACCTCGATCAAGTGAATCGCGATATTGTTTACAGCCTGTGTCAGTACGGTATGGGTAATGTCTGGGAATGGGGCGAAGAGGTCGGCGGCAATTGCTGGCGTACGACAGGTGACATCACCGACTCGTGGGGGAGCATGAGCAGCATCGGATTCTCACAAGACAAGTGTTCCCCTTACGGCGGGCCGGGACACTGGAACGATCCCGATATGTTGGTGGTTGGTAAAGTGGGCTGGGGGCCGAGCCTGCATCCTTCCCGATTGACTCCCAACGAGCAATATTCGCATATAAGCCTATGGTGTCTGCTGTGCTCACCGCTGCTGATAGGGTGCGATCTGGCCGATATGGACGAATTCACACTCAACCTCCTTACGAACGACGAGGTGCTGGAGATCAATCAGGATCCGTTGGGCGATCAGGCCCGCCAAGTCGCAAAGAACGGCATGCTTGAGGTTTGGGCCAAGAAAATGGAGGACGGCTCGACGGCAGTGGGCCTGTTCAATCGGGATGAGCTGGAAACAACGATCAGCGCGAAGTGGTCCGATCTGGGGCTTTCCGGTAAGAAGCGGGTTCGCGATCTTTGGCGACAGAAGGATCTGGGCGTATTCGATGACGAATTCGAGGCGAAGGTTCCCAGGCACGGCGTTGTGCTCGTGCGAATGTTCGCACAGTAGAACCGAGATCAAGAAAGGCTGTGTAGCGATTAAGACAAATTAGATTACCCGCATTTTCAGTGAGAAGAAGGATGAACTGCACCGCAAAGGCGTTTAAATACTGCCCGAAATGTGCATCGGGAAAACTGCAAATTAAGGGCAAGGTCTTGTTATGTCTTGACTGTAGTTTTAAGTACTATTTCAATTCGGCGGCGGCTGTCGCAGTGTTGATTACAAATAAACAGGGAGAGCTTCTAATTACAGTACGGGCGAAAGAGCCAGTCAAGGGCACCCTGGATTTGCCAGGCGGATTCGTCGATCCTGGAGAATCAGTGGAAGAAGGGCTCAGGCGGGAAATAAAAGAAGAACTCGCCCTGGATATCATATCTATGCGGTATATGTTCTCAGTGCCCAATATCTACACGTACAAGGGAGTAAGCTATAACACGGTCGATCTTGTGTATATCTGCGATGTGGAAGACGCATCTCAGGCCAGACCCGGGGACGATGTGGCTTCAATACTGTTCAAAAGCCCAGGTGAGATTGACCCGGCGAAATTCGGGCTCGAATCGATACGGAAGATTGCAGAACAGTACATCAAGATGCGAAGTGATAATTGACAAGGCTATGTAATCGTCCGGCCTTGCCCAAAGGATGAGAATTGTACAGATCAAGAATGGTCGCTGGATTCAGGATGTCAGGGTAAGAACGCCAATTGAACTGGATGAAATTGCCGGCTTGGACTGCGGCATTCGGTTGTTTCGAACTTTGCCTTTGCAGGCCGGGTATAGAAAGCATATATTAACTCGGTTTCTGATATGTACATTCGGAAGGAATATAAAATGTTTAGCGAAAATAAGCACAACATGAAAACAGTGATAGCTCTTGTTTCTGCGGTCATCCTAACTGTCTCATTCGTTTCTGCAGGGTGCAAGGAAAAGCCCTCTGAGACGTCAAAGCCTGTAGAAACCCAGATTCAGGAAGAGCAGCAGCAGGCTGCAGAAGTGGCCCAGGAGGCCACTAAAGCTGCAGAGCAGAGTGTCATGCCAACCGAACCGAAGGCGAATCTGGATGATATCATCGCCGGGGCCCGCGGTTGGGGGGCTGTCTATAAGTCATGGCAAGGCAAAGCGGCGCCGGATTTCACGGCCATCGATCTGGACGGCAAAAAGCATAGTCTTAGCGACTATAAGGGCAAGAAGGTTTTGCTGGTATTCTGGGCAACCTGGTGCCCCCCCTGCATAGTTGAGATTCCCGACCTGAAGGAATTGCGTACGAGCCTTAGCGAACAGGAAGTGGCTATTCTGGCGATTGGGGGTAAAGATGAAGGGATGGAGAAAATAAAGCCATTTGCCAAAAGCAAGGAGATGAACTACACGGTCCTGGTAGAAGAGGATGAATTACCCGCTCCCTTTGGAGTAACGAGAATATATCGGACAACTGGAATACCAGGGGCGTTCTTCATAGACAGCGAAGGCATAATAAAGCTCGGCACCGTCGGAATTGTGCCTCTTAAAGACTCAAAGGCCATATTGAACGCGATATAGCAACACAAAATGCGTTATATGCCTTTTGGGAATTCAGGGAAGTTAAGATCATTATCTGCCCTTGATATAAGCAGAAAACCGGCGAAGCGAAAGGTTGCCGCCAAATTGGGGAAAAATTATCATGGACAAGGACGCCAGTTGCCATTAGAATATAGGGTTTAAGCAATAATAGCAATTTTTAGTAGTCTACCAGGCAAGGGTAACGCGCTATGGCACATAAAAAGGGACAAGGTTCTTCAAGGAACGGTAGAGACAGTAATCCTCAGTATAGAGGCGTCAAGCTGTACGGAGGTCAGGCTGCAAAGGCAGGTTCTATAATCATCCGACAGTGCGGGACGAAGTTCTTTCCTGGCTCCAACGTTGGAATGGGCAGGGACTTCACGCTTTTCGCGATGGCTGAAGGAAAAGTCGAATTCCAGGGCCGAAAAGTCCACGTTGTCTGAGCAATTGCCGGCACTCAATCGCTATTGGTGCGGGCAAAGGGAGCAATTAAGGGCGGAATGGGTGATGCTCCGCAAATTTATCATTTCGTTTGCAATCGTTTCTGCATGCTGTTGCGCTCGGATTTCGCAGTGTCAGGGCGCAGATGCATGGGAGATTAACGCCAGGCTTGGCAGAGCCATCAATCTTGGCAACGCTCTGGAAGCGCCTTATGAAGGACAATGGGGAGTAACGCTTCGAGAGGAATACTTCCAGATAATCAAAGACGGCGGCTTTACCGGCGTGAGGATTCCAATCAGGTGGAATGCTTACGCAGAGACGACCCGGCCGTATACAATCGATCCCGATTTCTTCGCTCGCGTGGACTGGGCTGTAGATAATGCCCTTTCAAGAGGACTCGTCGCAGTTGTCAATATTCACCATTACGAAGAACTAACGGCCTCTCCATCCAGACTTCAACAGGAAAGGTTTGTATATATCTGGAGACAGATCGCGGAACACTACCAGGATCGTTCTGATTTGCTCGTTTTCGAGCTTCTGAACGAGCCGCACGACCAGCTAAAAGCCTTGCTCTGGAATTCGCTGCTACGAGAAGGAATCAGGGCTGTTCGCGAGACGAATCCTGATCGAATTATTGTTATTGGCGGCGCAGGCTATAACAGCTCATCAGAACTGATAAACACCCTGGAACTGCCTGAAGACGACAGACACATTATAGCTACATTCCATCATTACTCACCATTCCAGTTCACGCATCAGGGTGCAAGCTGGGTGGGCGAGGGTAGCGATGAGTGGCTTGGAACAACCTGGCAAGCCACAGAAGACGAGCAAAATGAGATTAAGGATATTTTCGACGCAGTCTATAACTGGTCTATCGCAAACGACAGACCTGTGTTCATGGGCGAATTCGGGGCGTATTCCAAGGCGGACATGGATTCACGAGTTCTCTGGACGGCATTCTCAGCGCGAGAAGCTGAAGCGAGGGGATTTAGCTGGGCGTATTGGGAGTTCTGCTCGGGATTCGGAGCCTACGACGATGATCCAGGCAAATGGCGCCGCCTTCTTCGAGCGTTAGTGCCTGATGCTCCAGTTGAGAACCAAATTCGCAACGGCCAGTTCGATTTCGGCACAGACCACTGGCTCTTTACGACCCAGGATAGAGCGACTGGTGATATGTTTGTCACTAACGGCACGGGATTGTCGGGGGCAAATGCGCTTGGCGTGGATATAAGAAATGATGGCGCAGCAGAGGCGTCTGTGATGGTCAGGCAGATGGATTTGGCTTTGGAAAACGGGACGCAATATCGGCTCAGCTTTCAGGTAAAGGCTGAATTAGAGCGAACTATGCTGATAAGGTTACAAACCTCCGGGGGCGAAATCTACTGGCAACAAACACAAGAGATATCCACCAATCCACAAACTTTTACATATATCTTCCAGTCACCTGCCGACAATTCACAAGTGGGCATATACTTTATGCTGGGCAGGTATCCTGGTGATGTTTATATAGACAACGTGAGTCTGAAGGAAGCATGGGATTGTGAGAAAATGATAGAGACGGGATTGCGAATGCCTGCCGACTTGAGTGGTGCAGACGGCGTCCCCGACTGCCACGTCGATGCATACGATCTAATGGCAATGGCTGAGGCATGGCTTGAAGCAGAGGCAATGGTGGATATCTCAGGGCCCCAAGGCCAAAGCGATGGCATTATCAATATTTATGATTTGGCTCAAATAGGCACGCAATGGATGAGCTGTAACGACTTGCTGGATACTGAGTGCAAGAGCTATAGCGATTAAAGGCACATCCGGGGGATACACCACAAATCGAAAGGAAGGATGGTAATTAAGCTATCCTTTGCTTATTATTAGCGAACAGTGTACAAAAATGCGTTTTCAATAGTCGAAAGTAGAAAATCGTGTTTATCGACCAGGCAGAAATATACGTAAAAGCGGGTGATGGGGGCCACGGATGCGTGAGCTTCCGGCGAGAGCGGTTCATCCCAAAAGGCGGACCGGATGGCGGGGATGGCGGCAGAGGCGGAGATATCTCCTTCGAAGCGGTGGATAATCTCGACACCCTGCTCGATTTTACGGGAAAACACCACTGGCGGGCAGGCAATGGCCAGCCAGGCTCAGGCTCAAACAGACAGGGATCGGATGGCAACGATCTGGTTATAAGAGTACCTCCCGGCACGCTCATCTTCGATACAGACCTGGACCTTCTGCTCATAGATCTCAACAAAATCGGAATGAAGGCCCGCGTTTGCAAAGGTGGAATAGGCGGTAGAGGCAACAAAGCATTTGCAAGCTCCACTAACCAGACGCCGAGATTCGCCCAACAGGGTAAGAAGGGTCAGGAGAGGAATCTACGTCTCGAACTAAAGCTCATCGCCGATGTGGGACTTGTGGGTTTGCCCAATGCGGGCAAGAGCACGCTTGTTTCGCGGTGTTCGGCGGCAAAGCCAAAAATCGCAGACTATCCTTTTACTACGCTCGAACCTGTGCTCGGGATTGTAGAACTGAGCGGCTACAGGCGATTCGTGATGGCCGATATTCCAGGGCTGATAGAGGGCGCCCATACTGGAGCGGGGCTTGGGCACGAGTTCCTAAAGCACATAGAGAGAACCACGATTATAGTACATATCATCGATGTTATGCCACTGGACGGCTCAGATCCGATTGATAATTACAAAGCTATTCGCAGCGAGCTTGAGAAGCACAGCGAAGTATTGGCAAAAACACCTGAGATTATTGTCGCCAACAAAATCGACCTCGACCCTGATGGCGAAGCAGTGACATTGATAAGAGAGAAATTAGGCGCTGAAGTTCATACAATTTCAGCAGCAACGGGTCAGGGTGTTAGAGAGTTGAGCGAGCTTCTGTGGCAAAGGGTAAAAAAGGAGCAAAGCGAGCCCCATTAGCCCGGCCAATATGAAAAGGGGATCGAGCCCGACCGGACCCAATCCCATGTGGAGATATGCCGCCGCATATCGGATTATAATCTGACGTTTATCCGACGCCAACGGTTACTGCTGACGAACAAAATCGTTCGGGATAATTGGCTCAATGTCGGCCTCGGCGAGATTTACATTCCACTGGAACTGCTCTCCACCTCCACCGCTTCGCGTTGAGTCTAATGTGTACTCTTCTTCCATTCGGACCGGCAACTGGGTTTCAACATCAACCCAAAGCCTGGCCACGATAAAACAAGCAAGGCCTGAAATATATGATTTCAAGAAGTATCCCAAGTCAGTGGTCTCCAAGTTTGAGATGGCTGCGGATTTCAACGATGTGCGCGTTTTTTCAATCGATGGATCTGTTTACCGGAATTCTGATAATGCCGGCGACTGGAGATGACAATTGACAGAATCGAGAGAATCGGCTAAAAGTTCCAACGATAACACGCAAATTCAAATCCGAATGCGAATCTCGAATTCCAGGTGGGCGTTATGAACATAATTGCAGTAGATATCGGCAATACGAATATCGGTGTTGGACTGTTTCTCAACGGCGAAGAGCAGTTCATCGACTCTATCGCAGGTACGTCCAAAAAGGACCTTGCCAAACGTCTCAAATCGGCCTGGGAGCAAATACCTGTGCTCGATAGTTCCAAAGAGAGCAAGCGTAATGGCGTGATAGTCGTCAGCAGCGTCAAACCGGCCTGGGTGGAGATGGTGCGAGATATTGCCAAAGAGGAGCTGGGCGAGAAGATAATGGTAATCGGTAAGGATATCCCGCTACCAATGATCTGCTTCGTTGATGAGCCTGAGAAAGTTGGCACCGACAGGATCATTTCAGCCGCGGCAGCGTACGCTGTGGCCGAAGATGCAGTAGTGATTGCGGACTTCGGAACCGCGGTGACCATCGACCTGGTGGATGAAAAGGGGGTGTTTCAAGGCGGCGCAATTCTGCCTGGCTTCGAAATCAGCGCAAAAGCACTTAAGGACTATACGGCGCAACTGCCCAATATCGAAGTGACCAAGCCCAATGCCCCCTATGGTAAAAATACAGTTGATGCAATCAATTGCGGGCTGTATTACTCGGTCGTTGGCGCTCTGGAGGAAGTCGTAAGGCGATACGCCGAGCAGATCGGCAAGTGGCCCCAGACAGTCATCACCGGTTCTGCTGCCAAGGTTATAAAGGACGACTGCCAGTTTATCGATTCCTATGTCCCGAACCTCGTCGTCAAAGGCATCGTGCTGGCGTACGAGAATTACATCGAGGATAAGGCCAAGGAACTATAATCGCCATGGCTCTCTACGCCGCTGTAACAACGGGCAAAGGTAGCGCTGCAATAGCCACGATACAAATCTCTGGCGAACAGGGCCGGTCAGTCGTAGAGAAAATATTCAGAACCACATCGGTCAATCCCCACACTCTCGAAACAGGCAATGTTCTGCTTGGTTCGATAATGGATGGCGATAGAATTATCGACCAGGTGACAATAGGTTGCGAAGAGTCCAATCTTTTCGCTATACACTGTCATGGCAACCCGCTGATCGTCGAGCAGATCGCCCAGTTGCTGCAGAAACAAGGGGCTGAGCTTTTGACTGCTGAGGAATTTCTGTCGCGGATTGCTTTTCCACAGGAGGACCAAGGCACAATCGAAATCGAGGCCAAACTGGCGCAGCTTGAAGCCAGAACCGTTGCAGGTACGAAACTGATCGCGAATCAGATCGTGGCTGGCTTGACTGATGTAGCAAACAGATGGCTCAACGATCTTGAAAAAATAAGCCTCGATGACATTTGCAAAAGCGCTGCGAATATCCTCGCACAAAGCAAAATAGCGAAACTCATTATCCAGGGCTGTAAGGTTGTTCTGATCGGGCCGCCCAACTCAGGCAAGAGTACGCTACTCAATACGCTGGCCGGGAGGGAAAAGGCTATTGTCAGCCATATCGAAGGAACTACCCGCGACTGGGTGCAGGCTCAATGCCACATCGAACCGCTGGAGGTAACCTTGATTGACACGGCCGGGCTTATTGAAAGCCTCAGCGACCTCGGCAATGACCAGATCGAACACGAGGCACAGCAGAGAACTGTTGAGATGCTGCAAGAGGCCGATCTCGTGCTGCTCGTTCTGGACGCCGCCCGCCCTGTCGACCAGTTGTCTAACGTAGCTAATAAGATGCTTGCAGGCAGACTTTTACTAACAGTTCTGAACAAATCTGATCTGCCGGAGAAACTCGATATTCAACAATTGCCTCAGTATTTCGGCGAACCGGTGCGAATCAGCGCCAAGCAGAATGTTGGAATTGATGAACTTCGACGAAGAATTTTGCAAATCACCGACACGGGCGATTTTGATTTAAGCACAGCTATCACCTTCACACCTCGACAAAATGACATCATCTCGCAATTGGCTACCACTGAATCCGAGCAGCAGGCACGCTCGTTCATATCGCAGTTGTTAAACGGCCCGGCGGCTGTATAATCGGGGCCTATGGGTAAATCCACTGAGAAATTATCGCCGGCGATGAAGCAGTTTCATCACTTTAAACAGCAGCATCCGGATGCGATCCTGTTCTTTCGGATGGGCGACTTCTACGAGACGTTCTACGAGGATGCGAAGACCTGCTCGAAGGTGTTAGGGCTGACTCTGACGAGCCGGAATAAGGGCAGCGACAATCCGGTGCCCCTGGCGGGGGTACCCTACCACGCTGTGGATGGGTATCTCAAGAAGATGATCTTGGCCGGATATAAGGTGGCGGTGTGCGAGCAGGTGGAGGACCCAAAGACGGCCAAGGGCGTCGTCAAGCGGGATGTAGTGCGTATTGTCACACCGGGGACGCTGACCGACGATATGCTGTTAGAGGCCAAGGAGGACAACTTCCTCTGCGCAATCAGCCTTGGTAATAAGGGCGCTGCGGCGATGAGTTGGGTGGATATTTCGACGGGGCATTTTTTCGTGCAATCAGTTGGTGAGGACAGACTGCTCGATGAACTACTGCGTTTGGGACCTGCCGAGTGTCTGCTGGCCGATACGAGGGGCGAGCTGTTCGAGGCGGAAACGAGAAGGCTCAAGCAGAACATCACGCAGTTGACTAATGCTATAATCACTGAACGGCCAGGGTGGTATTTCGATCCTTATCAGGCCAGACAGAGACTACTCAAGCATTTCGGCACAGCGACGCTGGAAGGATTCGGGATAACGGATTCTGATGGAGCGATGATCCCCTCCGCCGGGGCGGTGATCGAGTATCTGACCGAAACGCAGAAGACAACATTAGGGCATATTCAGAGCCTGCGGAAGGTGGACAGACGCAGCTATTTGCAGATCGACCCGACGTCGCTGCGGAGCCTGGAGATTCTGCGAACGATTCGAACCGAGGACCGCAAGGGCTCACTACTGCACTGCCTGGATGAGACGCTGACCGCGATGGGCGGACGGATGTTTCGCAACTGGCTTTGCATGCCTCTGTGCGATGTGGCGGGAATTGAGCTTCGGCAGGACGCTATCGAGGAATTGAAGAATAGCGAGACGCTGCTTAGTAATATTCGCGGGCTGCTCTCTGAGATTTGCGATACCGAGCGTATCGCTGCCAGAGTAAGCACGTTTCGCGCTACGCCTCGGGATTTGCTGGCCCTTGCGGGGACGCTAAGACGGATACCGGAACTTCGAGGAACATTACAGCAATGTGCATCGGAGATGTCGGGGCAATTAGCGGGACAATGCGACAGTATGGACGAGCTGGCGGATTTGTTGGAGGCGGCAATTCGACCAGACTGCCCTACCCACCTGCGGGACGGCGGCGTGATCCGGGCGGGCTTTTCAGAAAAGCTCGACAAGTTGCGATCCATCTCGAAGGATGGCAAAAGCTGGCTAAGCACCTATCAAAAAGAACAGGCCGAGCGAACGGGGATTGCAAATCTGAAGATCGGATTCAATAAGGTCTTTGGCTATTACATCGAGATCAGCCATGCGTTCTCCAATAAAGCTCCGGCTGATTACGTTCGCAAGCAGACGATCAAGAACGCAGAGCGGTATATTACCGACAAACTAAAGGAATACGAGGACCAAGTGTTAGGGGCGGAGGAGAAGGCTCTCGATCTGGAGCTTGAGCTATTTGAGCAATTACGCAGGCGTTGTACGGAGTATATCGGGCGGTTGCAGGCTCTGGCCGAGGTGCTGGCGCAGGTCGATTGCCTGGGAGCACTGGCGCATCTTGCCAGGCGGCGCAATTACGTTCGGCCCAGAATCACCGAGAACGGGCCGCTGATTATCAAGGATGGCAAGCACCCTGTGCTCGCTGAAGCATTGGGCCCACAGTTCGTGCCTAATGATGCGGAATTAGGCGATGGATCGGGGGATATTGCTGTTATAACAGGCCCCAACATGTCGGGTAAGAGCACATATATCCGGCAGGTTGCGCTGCTGGCGTTGATGGCGCAGACTGGCTCGTTCATCCCGGCTAAAGAGGCTCAGATCGGATTAGTGGATCGAATCTTCACCCGCGTCGGTGCCTCGGATGAGTTAGTGCGCGGGCAATCGACGTTCATGGTCGAAATGACCGAGACAGCTAATATCATTAACAATGCGACGCAGCGCTCGCTGGTGATTCTCGACGAGGTCGGACGTGGGACAAGCACTTACGATGGACTTTCGTTGGCCTGGGCGATTACTGAGCATCTGGCGACAAGTGTCAAATGTCGCACACTGTTCGCAACGCACTATCACGAGCTGACGGAACTTTCGGAACTGTTCGACAATATCAGGAATCTAAACGTAGCCGTGCGTGAGTGGCAGGATGAAGTCGTCTTCCTGCACCGCATCCTGCCCGGCGGAACCGACAAAAGCTACGGTATTCACGTAGCCAAATTAGCGGGCCTGCCAAAATCCATCCTCGAACGCTCCAAAGAAATCCTCGACGAACTCGAAAGCACCTTCGCCAAAGAAGCAACAGGCGAACATTTAGCCAAACACAAGACCACCGAACCCGACAAAGACACCCTCTTCGTCCAAAAGCACAAATCCGTCCTCGAAAAACTCGCCACCACCGACATCAATAACCTCACACCAATAGAGGCGATAAATCTGCTCGGGCAAATTAAGGATCAGATAGACAGTTAATGCCATGACTTCTGAAGAAAAGGCAAAAATTCGACGGCGGTGGAAACGATGGTTGGATGTGATTGGTAACGAAATAGGCTGGCTCCTAACAAGCCATGATATATTCGATGATATACAAAAGATCGTGAAAGACAATGTTAACATCCAATCACCAGGATTAATTTATCGATGGATTACAGTCAATTATTCGGTAAGAGTATCCGTCACAATTCGCAGACTGACTGACCGAGACAAACGAACCATATCTTTATACAGGCTGATCCAAGACATCTCCCAAAATCCGCATGTAATCACACGAGATTACTTTGTGTCCAAATATTCGAAAGATATGCAAGAACTTGATTGTGCAAATTCAGATTTCAATCATTTTGCGAACAAGAAGAGTAGGGAAGTCAGCCAGTATAAACTACAGAAAGATATGGATCGTCTTTTAAGTGACACAAAGAGGATTCGTACGTTTACAGACAAGTGGATAGCTCATTTTGATACGGACCGCAGGAGATATGTCGTTCCAACTTATTTGGATGTCAGTAATGCGCTACAAGATATCGATCGCATATATTGCAGGTACTGTCTTTTACTAACATGTAGTGGATTGATTACACGCAAGCCAGCTCTTCAGTACGATTGGAAGGAACCGCTCCGCCATCCTTGGATAGAAATGAGTGACAAAGTGAAGAATTGGAGATTGCGGCAAGGAAAGGCTGTCTGGGATAAGAGGGAGTCAAATTCATGATATATTGGCACAATTCTTAAATTTGTAATTCTCAACATAGAGAGTATAATTACATATGAACTCCAATTAAATCTGGGCCAGTTTTATGATAGCGACTATGCCTTCGATATACTTATCCTGACTCCAGAGGAATTCTCAAGAGATCGGGTAATACCGGGCACCATAGGGAGATATGCCAATTCAAAGGGAAGGATTCTCTATGAGCGGAATTGATCCTGCGGAATTGCTATAGAACTCCGCATATACTACGAATAGCTGTAAAATTCATTTTAAGCTCCTGCACACTTCTGAATGTCTGCAAAATAGTCATCTAAAAATCTATAGTATCCGTTTGCACAAAACACGTTGTTACCTTCCTCACTTTATTTGCCTTTATCGTATGAATGGCCATTCTACCGCCCTTTTATTGCGGCGGGAGAGGGAATTTTTGTTTCGATACGGAAGGAGAATACACCATGAAGGTTACTATCGATTTCAAAAGCGTGGCCATCGGCGCCATAATAGTGGCGGTGCTGTTTTTGTCGCTTGGGACGACACAATATCATGCTACGCGATATGGACGGTTTCAACTAATACTTATAGATGGCTATGCCTTCGTCTTCGATCGCGAAAATGGACGGGTATGGCAAAAATCCATCTCTGGATATGTCGGTCAAAATATTGAGGATGCAAAAAGCTTCTATGGCCCAAAGAATTGAGGCCACATCCACCAAAGGCAAAAAGCCTTTATCGGCGTGAAACTTACGCTGCAATAGGCTTTTGGCATGTCTAAGAATCCTATCAACGCCTGTGTATACAAAAAGGACAATCGCAATCCCAAGACGCTCGAGGGCCTCAATCTGACAAAGAAGAAGCTGGTAACATCGGGCCCTCTCCTCGCGGCATGAAAGATAGTTGGAATATAAGCCAAGATGGAGGAAGAATTCTATACGAGCGGAATTGATCCCGATGAATTTCCTCAGAACACAGCACAAAGTATCTATAACGACGACCATACTCTTGCATTCCGGCCTATTTCCACATGGCAGGCGCCCGATACCGCAAAACCTTGTTACTTTCCATCACTCGATTACTCCTTAT
>CAZYMD010000134.1:0-14011 GCA_964649005.1 uncultured Pirellulales bacterium | reverse complement strand
TCTACAGCAACTCAGTCGAGCCCAACGCGATTGGCTACGAGCTGCCTTTGGATTTATCGCAAGTTTCGAACTATGCAGATGTGGATTCCAAGCTGGGGCTGGCCAATACGGCTGCGATGCTGCAAGAGAGTGGTTTTGCGCTGATGAAATACGAGTTAGGCTATGAAGAGCCTAACGATATCGTGGGGCCATACGACCGGCTTTACAGGATGGATGTGCCCATATTCGTTACATCGGACACGCTGCTACATCTTTATCATATTCAGTTCGATGAGACGCTCAAGGAGATCGAGGAGAACGAGTTCTACGACGATATTCGTGAACTGACAGACGGGCTGTTAGATGCAGCGTTGGAGCAATACGATCAGTTCACTGGCGATCTAAAGGAAGCGGCTCGAAGAAATGTTGCGTATCTTGCGGTGGCGCAAAAACTTATCGATCCGGCTTCGGTTGTGCCACCGCTTGTTTCGGATTTGGTGGCAGGCGAGCTTGAGAAGATCGAGGCGCATGTCGGCTTCGGAGCAAGCGATATATTCCTGTATAGCGAAGACTATTCGCAGTATGTGCCTCGCGGGCATTACACTCGCAGCGAGATTCTAAAGCAATACTTCAAGACGCTGATGTGGTACGGGCGTATGACGTTTCTGCTCAAGGGCGGCGAGCCACACGGCGCCATTTTCCCGGCCCTAATCAGCCCATACGATGCTAAGATACAGACCATCGAGGCGGTGCTTCTGGCAAGGGCTATTACAAATGTTCAGATTGGGGATAGAAGCGGACGGGATATCTGGGACAGAATGTACCAGGTCACGGCCTTTTACGTCGGGTTGGCGGACGATCTGACACCATACGAGTACCTTAATGCGGTGGATAAAATCTTTGGTGGCGATTTCCTGCCTATCGAGCTTGAGAATGAGGACAATTACTTCATGCTCAAGAGTGAGCTGGGCCTTTTGCGCTCGCCTAAAATTTTCGGAGGCACAGGTAACATTATCGTCTTGCCGCCCATTACTCCGGAATCGCTCGATAGGATGCTGGCAAAAACTAAAGGGATGCGCTTCATGGGCCAGAGGTTCATCCCTGATTCGTATATGTTCCAGAACCTGATCTTCCCCATGGTCGGTCAGTATACAGGCAACGTTGATCCAATGCCATTCACATCTGTTAGCTCATTACGATGTTTTTCGCGCGGACTCGATGTGATGGCCCTGTTGGGATCAGACTCAGCCAGGCAAATTCTCATTGATGATGGAGATACGGACTATCAAGGATACTGGGAGAGCTATAATGAGCTGAAGGCAGAATTCGACTCGTTAAGTACGGATGATTGGAATCAGAATCTTTATTGGTCGTGGCTCTATTCCTTGAGGGCGCTGTTAGAGGAACCTAAAAGCGGCTATCCGCGTTTCACACAGACAGAGGCGTGGCAAAAAAAGCAGCTTAACGCAGCTCTCGCTTCATGGGCGGAGCTTCGCCACGACACCATTCTCTACGCCAAGCAAAGCTATTCCGGCGGGACTGGCATGCCACCGCCTCCTCCGCCTGGTTATGTCGAGCCAGTTCCTGAATTCTTTGGAAGATTGCTGTCACTTACACAGATGACACGCGAAGGATTAACGGCGATGGAAGCACTTTCGACTGAAGCTGCGACGCGACTGACAAAGCTCGAAAGCATGCTCAGTAGGTTGATTGAAATCGCCAACAAGCAGTTGACCAATCAGGAATTGACGGAAAACGACAATAATTATCTCAAAAATTTCGCAGGGTCGCTGGAATACACGATTGCGGGAATGGTTAAAGGCGCAATTGCCACTACACTTATTGCCGACGTTCACACGGACGGCAATTCGCAGCAGGTCCTGGAAGAAGGCGTCGGGCACGTGGATTTGATTGTTGTGGCGTGTCCACATCCTGCAGGCGGGGCTTTTCTCGCGGCGGGGCCTGTATTGAGCTACTATGAATTCAAGCATCCAATGAAGGATCGTCTTACAGATGAGGCGTGGCGGGAAATGCTTAACTCGCCCGACGGGCCGTCGAGACCCGGCTGGTATTTAGAGCCGGTGAGTCCGTCGGAGCCGGCTGCATCGTCGCCATTTCCAGGACAAGGGGGAACTACCAGATGACCAGCCACGCTTTGGGATTGGCCGGGTAAGTGAAAAGAGCATACGTGTACACATTAACAATAGCATGGTATATCGATCATATACATTTTGAAGGAGCTTGAAAATGGCACGCTCAGGATGGGATTTCAAACTGTTTGCGCTGGCTTTCGTGTCGTTAGTCTGCATCGGCATAGCCGGGGCGGGCACAGCCCAGGCTAACGATACAATCAGTGTCGTAGCCATCGCACCGAAAACTATGTACGCGGGTACAGACGCCACCGTCTCGGTCACGGTTGTCAGCAAGGCCGATCAGAGCCCTGTAGTTGCATCCGTGGAAATAGACTTTATCATTAACGATGCAAATGAGATCCCGCTCTTTTCGGGCACAACAGATGCTGACGGGCGCGTTGAAGCGCAATTCCAGACGCCTGATGTTCCGCCCGGCGCATACACGCTCCAGATCAATGTTGCTGGGCTTGCTGAGCCTCTCGAAGCCAGCGTTCAGGTCAAGGAGATGCCTGTCCTGTTGATTGAGACGGATAAACCAATATATAAGCCCGGGCAGAAGATACAGGCGCGGGTATTGGCTTTAACGAGCGATCTGAAGCCTGACGGATCGGCAGAGGTAAGCGTCGAAATTACCGACGGTAAAGGCGTTAAGGTGTTTCGGAAAGTGCTCACGACTAACGCCTTTGGCGTTGCGCCGTTCGATCTCGATCTGGCTACGGAGCTGAACTATGGTACGTGGAAGATAACCGCCGAATCGGGATCGGCGTCTACGTCACTGGACCTGCGGGTGGAGAAGTACGTTTTGCCCCGCTTCAAGGTAGACCTTATTACCGAGCGAGATTATTTCCTCGTCGATGAGCAAATAACCGGCAGCGTAACGGCGGACTATTTCTTCGGCAAGCCTGTGGACGGTACGGTTGAAATAAGGGCGAGCCGATACGTCGGTGTATGGGAAGAATACGCAGTTTATACGGCTCCGCTGTCTGAAGGGAGCGTCGAGTTCGCTCTGCCTGCTGTTGGTTATGTAAGTGGGACGCCAGCCGGCGGAGGAGCCGGCGGCGTCCAACTTGAATTGACTGTCACGGACACTTCCGAGCACAAAGAGGCAGCGACAAAACTGCTTAAGATTGTCGAATCGAAGATCGTACCCCAGATCATTTCTTCGGTTAAGTCGGTCACGCCCGGTCGGCCCTTCGATATAACGCTCGTGGCCAAGGACCCGGACGGAAAACCGCTGACCGGATCGGCAACGATTGTGTGCGAGTACTCCAGCTACAATTTGGGCTACATTTCGAGACAAAGCGTCTCTATCGACAGCTTGAACGGCACGGCCTCGGCGGTGCTGACCGCACCAGAGAAAACGTCTTGGGCTGATATTACCAGCACGGTAACTGTAAACGGCCAACAAGCCAAAGCAAGCCTGACGTTATATACAACGTATTCGCCGAGCGATAGTTTCGTGCATATAAAGCCTGCATTCGAAGAGCCCGTGAACGTCGGGGACACTGTAACGTTCGAAGTGTTTAAAACTCACAGCGCGACGGTCTACTACGATGTATTCGCCAACGGCCATACGGCCTGGTCGGACGCGGAGGTTGGGCCGCAGATATCTTTCCAGGCCACTGTTCAGATGGTTCCTTCGGCCAAGGTGGTCGCATACATAATAAATCCGAACAATGAGATATCGGCAGATTCGGCGTCCTTCGAGGTGGCTATAGCGGAGGCCGCAGGGCTTGAAGTGACATTCGACGCCAATCAGGTCCTGCCCGGCGATGCGGTACAAGTCAGCATTCAGGCGGATACACAGGCTATGGTCGGGCTGTCGATTGTGGATGAATCCGTTTACGCTCTCAACGAAGGCCGGCTGAATATGCATGAAGTTTTTGGCGAGCTTGAGCGTCTTTACATGGAGCCACAGATCGAAGTTCATCAGGACAATGGGTGGATGCCTCCGGTTTATGGAGCATATGAGATGTTCGAAGAAATCGGCTTGCAGATAATTACTTCCGACTCGCTTAATATCCCTCGTGCCAGGGACTCATGGTGGTTCGTTGACGTTGCAGCCGGTGGCGGGGCAGTCGGAGGAGGTGGTGGTGTGCCGGGCAGAAACGACGGCGAGGAGGAACCTGACGACACCGGGCTGGCGGAGGTGACGCGAGTTCGCCAGTTCTTTCCTGAGACGTGGCTTTGGATGCCTGACCTTCTGACGGAGCCGAACGGTGTATCATCAATCGATCTAACTGCGCCTGACAGCATAACGACGTGGAAGCTGCACGCAGTTTCGACATCAGACAACGGCTTGGGTATGACGGAAACAGAGCTGCTCGTTTTCCAGGAATTCTTCGGCGAGCCCGATCTGCCATACGCGGTGACACGGGGCGAGATATTTCCGCTGCGCGTGCAGATATTCAACTACCTCGACCAGCCTCAGCTTGTTCGAGTCGAGCTAACGGGGGCGGACTGGTTCGAGCTGCTCGATGATTCGCTTATGCAGGAGATTCTGGTGCAGGCCAATTCCGTAGGGCTGGCGTCTTTTGTGATTCAGCCGACAAAACTCGGACACAACACCGTCGAGGTGACACTTCGTTCGCCCTTGCGGGCCGACGCTGTACGAAAGGAAATGCTGGTCGAGCCTGAAGGGACTCAGCGTGAATGGATAGTTAACGGCATGATCAAGGCGGGCGAAAATGTCACTCTGGACGCCAACATACCATCATGCGCTGTCGAAGGCTCAGGCAAGGTGTTGCTTAGCATTACGCCAAGCCTGGTCGCCCAGAGTATCAATGGCACTGAAGATTTGCTGCATATGCCATATGGGTGCGGCGAGCAGAACATGATCTTCTTCGCCCCTGATGTCGAGATTCTGCGATACCTCCAAGCGACGGGACAGCTTGTACCTGAAATCCGCGCTAAGGCGGAGCACTTCCTCACAGTCGGCTATCAACGTCAGCTTACTTTTCGCCATGAAGACGGCTCCTTCAGCGCTTTTGGCGAGAGCGATGATACGGGAAGCCTCTGGTTAACCGCCTTCATACTCGGTACGTTCAGCGGCGCCCGAGATGTCACCACTATCGATGAAACAATCCTTACAGAAGCGGCGGACTGGATTGAATCTTATCAGAAGCCCGATGGCTCGTGGGAACCGGTAGGCTTCATCTGTCACAAGGAAATGTTGGGCGGTTCGGCCGAAGGCTATGGGCTGAGCGCATTTGTAACAATCGCACTGGCTGACTATGGCCAGACTGATCCGAATTGCCTCAATGCGGCTTCGCAATATCTTCAAGCGAACGTAACCTCAGTAAATGACGACGCTTATGCGCTCGCCATCGCTGCATTGGCGTTTACTCGTCTGGGTGAAACCGCCGCTGCACAAACAGCCGTAGATCGGCTGCTCGAACTGGCGATAAGTGACGATAGTGGGATTCACTGGGAGCCACTGCCTGTGGAGACGACAGCATACGCGGCTTTGGCGATGATCGAGTTGGAGATGGCTCAGGCTAATGCAGCGATTAAATGGCTGGCCCTGCACCAGAACAGCCAGGGCGGTTTCGGCAGCACACAGGATACCGTCATGGCTCTCAAGGCCTTGATGACGGCCGCAACGGCACAGAGCAGGGATATTGATCTGACGGTTAGCGCCAAGGCGAGCGATGGGAGGCTGCTGGCATTATTCCAGGTGGACTCCGACAATTTTGACGTGTTGCAGATAGCGGAAATGCCAGATGTCAACGAGATTGAACTGACGGCAGAAGGTTCGGGCGAGGTTCGCTTTCAGTTGGTGCGGCGGTTCAACGTGCTGCTCGATATCGGGACGATGGAGACAAGGGATATGGGGCTCGAAGTGACGTACGATGCGAACCACGTGGATGTGGACGATATCGTGAATGTCACGGCAACCGTACGGTACCTTGGCGACGCCAACTCGACGGGTATGTTGATCGTGGATGTGGGTGTGCCGACGGGATTTTCGGTTGTTCAGGAATCGCTCGATGCGCTTGTCGATGCCAATTCGGTCAGCAGGGTCGAGGTGGCTGGCCGTAAGGTGATACTCTATGTCGATGAAATGACTTCGGGCGAGGTACGCGTGCTTACGTTCCAGGTCAAGGCGCGGTTCCCGGTTCGGGCTATCGTGCCTGACAGCAAGGTTTATCTGTACTATACTCCGAGCATTCGAGCGGAAGCGTCAGGCAAGCAAATCTCCGTCGGCAACCTTGATTGCATCGTCGATTTCCAGTACCTGGCTGATTTCGCAGATCAATGGCTCGAAACAAGTGCAGGTCTTATCTTCGACTTCGACTCCAGCAACAGAGTGGATTTCAAGGATTTCAATATAATTGCTGAACACTGGGGTTCGGCTTGTCCCGAATTAGACTAAAAGCGACAATATTTACATGAGAATTCATTAGAAAGCGTGTAAGCATATTAACAGGTTCAGATCGCTAACCGCGCGCGGAGGGAGATGCACTTGAACGCAAAAGGACATCTTATCACAGCCCTCATCATGGGGGCTGTGCTCTGCGCACCCGCCCCGGCTACAATTCATCACGTCCCGGGCCAATACACCACCATTCAATACGCAATCGACGACTGTAACGACGGGGACACTGTCATCATCGCCCCCGGGACGTACACCGGCGAGGGGAATCGTGGCATCCGTTTTCGTGATAAGGCCATCACCCTCCGCTCCGCCGATCCCAACGATCCTGATATCGTTGCCGGGACAGTCATAGACTGCAGGGATGAGATACAAGGACTCCAATACTCGGGTATCGATCTGGACAGTAACTACAAGAGGCAAGTACTCGCGGGTGTAACAATCGTCAATGCGGCATACGCAGTAAGTTGTCGCGGCATGGGCAAAATCACACAATGCATCATTACCGAGTGTATCGCTCGCCGAGGTGCAGCAATAAACTGCCGGGGAGATTCGCGAGGTGTCGTGGCCGGCAGCCCCACAATTGCCAATTGTCTTATCTACAACAATTATGCTGAAGACATGGGCGGAGCCATATACTGTGGACCTGGAAGTCAGCCGAACATCTCGAATTGTGTCATCTATGGCAACTCAAGTGAATTCGGCGGCGCAATTAGCGCATATGGGGCGTCCCCCACGATCTCAAGCTGCACAATCGTAGATAACATCGCCATCTCCAAAGGGGGTGGTGTAGACACGATCGAGGGCAATCTCAGGTTGGCCCACTGCATCTTGTGGAACAATACCGCCGAGTACGGCCCACAGATATCGCTACGTCATGGTAATAGCCCCGCCACAGCGCATTGTGAATTCAACGATATTCAAGGAGGGAAAGGATCCGCCTTCGTTGATTACCTCTGCATTCTGCAATGGAATACGGGCAACATCGACCGTGAGCCGAAGTTCACGAACCCACTGGCAGGCAACTATCACCTCTCGGATATCTCCCCCTGCATAAACGCCGGTGATTCCACATACGTGCCGCAAGAAGGAATCCGGGATTTCGATGGCGAGCCCCGCGTGATGGGTCTTCACATAGACATGGGCGCGGATGAATCTCCACTGCTCAGGGCATTCCCGGTATTGGGGCATTCGAAGGACATTATAGCATTTGCAGCCCATAAGGACACCCCCGGCAAAGTCTCCACATCGCTGCATATACGAAATACCGGCGCAGATATATTGACGTGGAGCGCCACAGAAGACTGTCCCTGGCTGGAGATATCGCCTTCATTTGGATACTCGACAGGCGACATAAATGAAATTGAGCTGCGTGCAGACACAACGGAACTGCTCCCCGGATTGTATACAACAGCAATCACAATAAACGGTGGTGAAGCGCTATTCAGCCCTGCAACCATTCCCGTGGAATTGTTCATCAGCGACGGAGTACTTCGCGTACCGCAAGAGTATGCGACAATCCAGCACGCTATCGACGACGCAACCGAAGGCGACACCGTCATAATCGCCCCGGGTACATACACCGGCCACGGTAACCGTGACATTGACTTTTTGGGCAAAGCCATCACCGTCCGCTCCACTGATCCCAATGATCCTAACGTCATCGCCGCAACCATCATAGACTGCAACGGCAATGGAGAAGACACTCATCGCGCCTTTAACTTTCACAGAGGGGAAACCAGCGACTCAATCCTGTCCGGATTGACAATCACAGGCGGCTACCTCTACGCAGAAAACGGCGCCGGGATTTATTGTGAATCCAGCCATCCCACGATCTCTGCTTGCGTGATATCCGGGAATGAGGCATACAGTGCCTGCAATATTGTGGGCTGCTTCGGAGGTATCGGAGGGGGAATATTCCTCGCCGACAGCAACGCAGTCATAGAGGACTGCACCATCTCCGAGAACTACGCCGGCGGTGGTGGCATATACTCCGAATATGGCTCACCCTGTATCATGAATTCAACCATCACACGAAATGACTTGAGCGGCATCGCTCTTAAAGGGGGCTATCCTCGCGTGACCGGGTGCCTTATACATTTCAATAGCGGCTATCGCGGTGCAGGCATCAACTGCTGGGCCGAGGCCGGGGGGATTTGGGCTGAGATATCCGATTGTCAGATCACCTGCAACTTCGCCACCCACTATGGTGGGGGTATTTATGTCCGCAATAGAGACGATGCTATTGTCTCCGTGGAGAACTGCGCTATCACAGACAATCGCGCTGGTGACCACAGCGGAGGTGTCTACGCGGGGGGAGGCACAACATGCATGCAGATTCTGGGCTGTGACATATCCGGTAATGTTGCCGCTGATGGAAGTGGCGGCATGACATGTGGGGCGGCAGCGAGAATTCATGGTTGTAGGCTATCGTCAAACAGATCAGGCGCCGATGGTGGCGGACTGTACACATGGAGTAAGCCGACCATAAGCAACTGCCTAATTACTGGAAATGTCTCATCTGGAAATGGCGGCGGCATCTGTTGTGCTTTACTGCACAACAACAGTCCATGCATAATCAGCAACTGTACCATTACTGGTAACCGGACAATCGGCAACGGGCACAATGCTTATTTCTATTGTCAGGGAGGCCATGCAAGCGTAACACATTGCATAATACGTACTGCCGGCGTACCTGACGTTCACGATTCCGCTTCTTCCGAGATATGTTCCGACCATGCTGATTGCGTGGAACAACTTGGTTTCTCATATACCCTGACCAACGAAGACTGGCCGGGAAGAGGGAACATCAATTCTGATCCATGTTTTGTTGATCCCGGCTACTGGGATCCGAATGGTACGTCGGGGGATGCTAATGATGATTTCTGGGTGGATGGTGATTATCATTTGAAGTCGCAGGCGGGCAGATGGGACCCGGGCAGCGAGAGCTGGGTGCGTGATGAGGTGACAAGCGCATGTATTGATGCGGGGGATTTGGGGTCGCCTATCGGTCGCGAGGCGTTTCCCAATGGGGGGATCGTTAATATGGGCGCTTACGGTGGGACAGTTGAGGCGAGCAAGTCATATTTCAACGGGCCGGTTTGCGAGACTATAGTGGCTGGGGATATCAACGGGGACTGCGTCGTTGATTTCAGGGATCTGGCATTTATTACCTTGCACTGGCTTGAGGGCACAGTTGGCGATTGACACCACTAAAGGGACACCACGCATATTCCCTTTTCATTAAAGGCTTTACGGCAAGAGCAATTACGCTGTTCTCAATTCGGCTGAGACCGAGTCTGTGAGGTTTTGGACGATTGTGTTTTGGAAACGGTCGACGGTTTCGTGGGTTAGGGTGCCGTCTTCGTCGCGGAAACGCAGTGAGAGGGTGACGCTCTTTTGGCCTTTGTTCACACCCTTGCCTCGATATATTTCCACGAAGCGCAGGTCTTCCAATTCGCCCGGGGCTTTGGTTCTCACGGCGGCTTCAATGTCGGCCCAGCGGACGGGCTCGTCGACTACAATCGACAGGTCGCGTTCGATAGCAGGGAAGCGTGGAATGGGTTTTACCTTCACTTCGCCGCCAGAGAGGGTCATTAGCGTCTCGAAGTCAAGCTCAGCGGCGACGGGTGCGACATCCTCGAAGTCGAACTTCTCTCGAACAGATTGCGAGACTACGCCGGCGGCGCCTATCGGCTGGCCATCGGCTAATATTCTCGCACCCTCCTGGGCCCATACAATCTCGGCAGGCTCGAACGTAACCTTAACGTCTCTGCGAATGCCGCCGATCAGGCCTTCTACAACGCCGCGAAGCTCTCTAAAATCCGTGTCGCAGACCAGAGCTACACTGGCTCCCTCTTTGGGCAGACAGCCCGTCTCGGCTCGCGGCGGCTGCGGCACGAAAGTATCGGCTATCTCGAACAACCTGCACGGCGTGTTCTTGGCGTTGAGATTTGTCTTTAGCACGCCAAGCAACGAACCTATCAGAATCTGCCTCAGGAGGCTCGCGCTCTTTCTGGTTTCATCCTTAACAGACAAGTGCGTCACCGACTCATCGGCGGCAAACAGGGCTGCGACCGAATCATCAACAAACGTCACATTGATAGTCTCATAGAAGCCGCAGCCGTTCAGATACGTCCCCACCGTCCTTGTCAGCCGCTCGCGGTCACCAATCGGCACAACTTCGATGCTGATCTTGCGCCCGGTCGGCACCTTGGCATAGCCATGCACGCGGGCCACCTCTTCGATCAGATCCACTTCGCGATATACGTCGCTGCGCCAAGAAGGGGGCGAGCATACGATTGTATCGTTATCAAGCTTCGGCTCGAAATATAAGGCGGAGAGAATCCTCAAAACGTCGTCGGTTGGCACTTCTATGCCAAGGAGCTTTTTGAGTCGTGATAGACGCAGTGTCACCTGCTTCGGCTCTGGCTTCTTTGGGTATGCATCCACAACGCCGCGGGCCACTTTACCGCCGGACCATTGCACGATCAACTGCGCGGTCCGTTGCGAGGCCCAGTCTATGTTTTCGATATCGACGATCCGCTCAAAGCGATACGACGCCTCCGAAGGCAGTGTCAAAGCACGCGAGGTCGTGCGCACGCTGACCGGAGCGAAGTATGCATCTTCCAGTAAAACCGCTGTAGTATTGTCACTGACTTCGGTATGCAAACCGCCCATTACGCCTGCAACCGCTACAGGTCCGTTCGGATCGGCGATTACTAACATATCGGGCTTGAGTTCGCAATCGGTCCCATCGATGCTCACGATCTTCTCGCCCTCGCCAGCTTTGCGGACAATAATCTTTCCGTCGGTGATCTTCGCATAATCGAACGCATGCGGCGGCTGGCCCGTTTCCATCATGGCGTAGTTCGTCGCGTCCACAACGTTATTGACACTCCGCATGCCGATCGCTTCGAGCCTTTTGACCACCCAGTCCGGCGAGGGGCCGATCTTCACGCCCTCTATAACACGCGCGGTATACCGCCCGCACAGATCAGGCTCCGAAATCTCAACGCCTGCGAGGTCCGCAACGTTCTTGTCGGACTCTTCGAGTTTGACGGCGGGGATCTTCAGGTCTTTGCCTGTCGCTGTCGCCAACTCGCGTGCGACTCCAATATGGCCCAAGCAGTCGCCACGATTGCTCGTTACTTCAACATCTATAACTGCATCGCCTTCGGGGTATTCGATTCCTTCGCAGGGAAAGCCAAGATCGCTTAGAATCTCGGCGATTTGCTCGGCGCTCAAGTCCGTCTCAATATAATCTTTCAACCAGTTCAGAGATATCTTCATAATGCAACCGCCAAAAACAGTGTAATTACAGATTCAACAGTAACTTAACGCCCGCGCCACACTCTGTCAACAACTTTGCAGACAATGGCCCATATCCGGGTGCGATTCATGTTTGTAGCAAGTCCCAGCGCGAAGGGATTGCCCTTGTTCTTTTAACTGTCCGTCCGCCTGTGGTGGTGCAGTACGAAAGGGCGGAACGCCCTCGCCACGAGGGAAACGCCTCATTATCAGTTAGACCTCTCGATCACGGCGTGCCGGGACCCGACATGATCCGCCTATGGCGGACCGATTTATGTTACCTACAAACGTGAACTGCCCCCCCCCAGATGCAGCCGTGCGGGCGGCAATAACTCGGCTATTCATTTTCCTCAACGATCAACAGACGCGGCGTATCAATCGTGGGCAGATCGAGCGTCAATGCATCGGAACTCTTTTCGCGAACGACAGTTTCAACCATTCGGTCGGCCAAGGGATCGTAAACGGACAAGCTGCATCGCTGTCCATTAAAAGGGGTAATCTTCAGGCGATAAATCTCTTCTTTCAGATCCTCGAGAGCATAAGTTGGCGACATCACGTAGTAGGCAATCACGAATTTCCGCTGCGAGAGCTGAAAGGGCAGGAGCGTAAACAAATCACGGTAATACAAAGTTCGCCTGCCTTCGGGCATTTCAAAGACCTTTCGCTCTGCGCCGAACTTCGTGACTTCAACTGCGAATTGCCTGGGCTTATCAATCGGAACACAATCTTCAAAAACCTTAACCGCCCTTCGCAGGGATCGCAGGGCAGGTGAGAGCCATTGCTCCAATGGGTTGTCGGATGGCAACTGCTCAAGTTGCCTTGCCTTGCTCAGACTGATTGCCATGCCGTGATCGTGATTCTCAGGGCCGGCCTGAAAGATGGTCATTCGCGTCAGGCCTTTATTGAGCCAGAACAGCAAGGCCCGCAGGAGGAATTTTTCCTTGAGCCTGAGCGACTCGGCCTCGCCTGTCACGCCGGCTTCAGCGGGGACGATGCCATGCTCGGTGATATAGTGGCAGAAGTGCTGCGTTGCTTTAGGCTTCGCAGTCAGGCGCTTATCAGGTCTAAGATGATGCATCAGCGACTCGCACTGAATAAACGTCTGCGCCCAGCCTTCGGCCATTACAGTCTTGTACTCTGGACAATAGCCTTCGAGGCATCGCCCTGGATCGTTCTTTGCCTGCTCCTGTTGGGGCAGGTTGCGCCAGCCTGTGCCATAGGGGTGGTAGCTCTGGCCGTCAATGCCGGGCGGCAGATCTTTGATAGGGCAGTGGAAGAACGTCGTATTCGAGAATCCCCAGATGGCGCGAACATTCGGGAACTCGCTCTTGACCATCTTGACAGTTCGATTCGCTACTTCCCAGGCGTGCCCGCCGGGCTTGAGAAAATCCTTTTCGTATCGAATGTGCTGCGGCCAATAGGCGTTGATGCCATTGCCTCCGAAAAAATAGGAGCCAAAAGACAGCTCGTTCCAGATTTCAATCTCGATCTTCACGCCTTCTTCCCGAGCGATCCGGCATATTGTTCGGGCGTAATCCACCCAACCGGCGGCGGTGTGTTCGAACTGGGGCGTCCCTACAGGAAACAAAGGCAGATAGTACAGGTCCACACAGTTGATGCGATCACCCTGCTTGAATGGCTTGGGTAGCGGTTTCGAGAGTTTCACTGTGTTTCGCTGCTGGTCGATCTCTGTAAATAGCACCTGCCCGGCCCAGTAGTCTGTCAGTCCGCTGATGCCTGAATGGACAGGCCTAAGCCCCTCAACCGAATCCAGATGCAGCATCGTAGCGCCTTTGTCTGCGTCGGCCATAATCCGGCGCTCAAAGGTTTTCATCTTACAAGGTACACCATGATGCGCGTTTAATAGCACGATGGGTGTTAGTTCCAATCGTTTGCAGATACTCAGCATCTCTCTGTATCGGCTCTCCTGGTCGGCAGTGAGTGACTCTTTATCAGGATCGTAACTGCCAAAGGGCTGCTCCCAACGTATGCAACGAAAGCCTGCCTTGGCCAGCAGGGCCAACTGCACATCCATCTTTCCGCCCTGATGATGATAGCAGACGCCAATTCCATCTAACAGGTCCACAGCAGGCTTTGTTTCAAGGAATCCTCGCCAGGGTTGTTTTATATGGCTGTGCTTGGGCCAGGGCACGTCGAGTTGACTTGCATCGACGTAAGGCGAAACAGGATACATACCCTGCCTTACTTCCTCGGA
>CAZYMD010000133.1:0-14022 GCA_964649005.1 uncultured Pirellulales bacterium | reverse complement strand
GCGGCCGCAACAACAAGCTGCTGAACCTTCATCTTCGGATCGCGCGTCGCACAATACAACAGAAGCTGTGTGTTGTATGCGATCACATCGGCATCGATCGCCCGCCCGCAGTTCCAGTCACCTGTGGGCCGGAAAACAGGATTCGATGCATTCCGCTCGAAATGAATCCCGTCTTCCGAAAAGGCGTGACATATTGCATCGTTCCTGCCGTTGCCGTACGTCTGATAGAACAGATGCACCCTGCCGCCACGAACCATCGCAGCCGGAGCGGCAAGGCCCTTCTTCTCGTACTCCGCGCCCGGCAGCAATTCGCCAACCTTTTTCCAATTGTCAATATCTCGGCTCTCGGCAATCCCGACAGCAATCCCTTTAGCACCTCGGTTGATCGAGTAGTACATCAAGTACTTGTCACCCAAACGCACAACATCAGGGTCCTTTGCCCATGGCCGACCATACGTATCGTCACCATAATACATCGTCGGGTGATAGTTTTTGCTCGTATCCGCCGATACCGGTTCGATCTTCAAATCATCATACCACGCCGTCCCGTTGGCCAGGCCCCAGCCCCCGAAAAGGCAGTTAATCTGAATAAAGGCATTGTCACCGGAATTGAAACTAATCTCGACCTTCGTCCAGTCCGTCGTCCCGCTCACCGCAGGCGTCTGCAAAGGCTGAATATTATGAATATTCAAAAGCGCCCCTTTGCCCGTCCCCGCATCGAGATCCTCGGTCTTGATCCACGCGCTCAGCCGATACTGAGTATTGGGCTTGACAGTAACAGTCCCCAGCCAGCCAGCATCGGCGCCGTTGCCGGATGTTATCATCACGCAGCGCTGCCCGGTACGTCCGCCTTCGACATACCTGAAACGAGCCCTGCCGCTGTACGTCTGAGATTTCCAACCGACCGGCGAATCGCCGACAGACTTCTCGAACGATCCATTAGGCACGACCCCCAAAGGTGTCACCACCTCGGCCGCCGACTTTTCGCGAGCCAGCCAAACCGCCATCGCGCCGCGCCCACGATGCGCCCACGCATAGTAAGGTATTGCCGTCAACTCGCACGCCTTTGCGATGGTCTGCTCGCCGTCCTCACTGTAACTCACACTCGCCGCCTTGCCACGCACCACAGTGACACCGCCCAGCAGATCGCCTTCGAACTTCGTTCTAAGCTCCACGTCATCAGTCAGCACCAGATTGTGCACGTTCCCTTCGTTGTCAGGCCATTCGGCGCAGTAAACAATAGGCCCACGCTCCAGCGCCACCCTGCCTCGGTCATCCGCCACCTGCTCGCTCGCTAACACACGCCGCACCGCCATAGGCAGTTGCAGTTCGATCACATCCCCTTTCCTCCACTTCCGAGCAAGTCTCTGATAACCCTTATCGATATCCAAAGCCACAGTTTTCCCGTTTACCTTTATACTCACCTCGCCCGCCATATCGTCGGCATAGCGATACAAATCGCTGGGAACAGGCCTGCCCTGTGCCCAACCGGGAATGCGCACGCAAATCGCAAAGTTCATCGCCTTCTCCGGATTGACGACCATTCTGACATACCCATCCCAGGGATACTGCGTCGTTTGCTCGATCTGAACATTCCCCCTAGGCATATCAACTCTCCCCGTCCCGGCCGTATACAAATTCACATACAAATCCTTCCCAGCCTGTGCATACACATAACCAGGCACAGACGCCACAAACCGCGTGACATTCCCCGGACAGCACGCGCAGCCGAACCAGGGACTCCTGCTGTGCTGACCGTGCGACGCCAGCGGATTCGGGTAAAAGAACAACTTGCCGTCGAGTGACACTCCCGAAATCAATCCGTTGTACAGTGTTCGCTCGAGTACATCGATATACTTCGCGTCTCCATGCTCCAGAAACATCCGATGGTTCCACATCACATTGCCGATCGCCGCACACGTCTCGCAATAAGCCGTCTCGTTGGGCAGTTGATAATTCCTCCCGAACGCCTCCCCGCTGCCAGTAGCACCAATCCCACCCGTCAGATAAAGCTTTTTGCCGACAACGTTTTCCCATATCCGATCGATCGCCTTCTGATAGCTCACGTCACCTGTCAGCGCAGCGACATCCGCCATGCCACAGTACATATACGTCGCCCGAACCGCGTGTCCCACAGCTTCGTTCTGATCGACCACCTTTTGATGCGACTGGTTGTAAGGATTGCCGCCAGGCCCGCGAACATCCAGCAGATACTTGGCTAAGTCCAGATACTTCTGCTCGCCGGTCGCGCGATACAGCCTCGCCAGCCCCATCTCAATAATCTGATGCCCGGGCCACTTTTCAACCTTGCCCGGCCCGAACTGCTCGCACAGAAAATCCGCATTCTTCGTCACGACATCCAGCAAAGTTCGTTTGCCAGTCGCCTGCCAGTGCGCGACCGCCGCCTCGTACAAATGGCCCATATTGTACAGCTCGTGACTGCCATCAAGTTTCTCCCAGCGCGCATTGCCATACCAGTTCTTCAGCCGCTCGCTCTTGTTCGTCCGACACGTATAAAGATACCCATCATCTTCCTGCGCCGCCGAGATCAACGCAATCAGGTTGTCCAGATACTTATCCAGATTCGGATCGGGCGCCACGCTCAGACAATACGACGCCCCTTCCAGAATCTTATATGGATCGGTATCATCGAAAGGAAACTCTCCCTTGTGCTCGCCTTCCTTCAACCCTCCCGCTATCGCGAAATTATTAATCCGCCCCGTCTCCTCACATTTGCCAAAGGCGTACGGTATTGTCACCTTTCGATTCGTCTCAATCCGCGGCGTCCAGAACACATCATCCAGCTTCACCTGAGTGAATGCCACAGGCTGCACCGGATAGTCCTTCTTAAGGACCTTTTCAGTTACCCGCTTGTTCCAAAAACCGCCGGACTGCCCCTCCTCCTCACACCTAACAATCCCAATCGAAACAAAAATCGAGATCACAACTACCAGCAATATGAATCTGCGCGTATTCATAATATTCTCCTTCAGAGATCAAAATATATCGCTGCCATACATTCAATATTCAAGATTGTACGAAAATCATCACAAATCGCAATTCTTCTATTGTCCGGCTGACCATAAAGAGACTTCAAGGCTTGATTTTTCAAACACTCGCACCGATAATCAAGGCATTGGAAAATGTATGTTTCTGAGCGAACCATGAACGATATCTACGAACAAGTCGCCGGACTGCTCCGTAATGCCGAGCACATCCTCTTCATCACAGGCGCCGGCATCTCCGCCGATTCAGGCCTGCCCACCTATCGCGGCATCGGCGGCCTCTACAATGATACACACACCGACGAAGGCATTCCCATCGAATCCGCACTCAGCGGCCAGATGCTCTACGCCCGTCCCGAAATCACATGGAAATACCTCTGGCAGATCGGCTCGGCCTGCCGCAACGCTGCTTTCAATAGAGGCCACGAAGTAATCGCACAAATCGAAAAACAAAAATCCGACACCTGGATTGTCACTCAGAATATCGATGGTTTTCACCACGATGCCGGCAGTAAGAATCTCGTGGAAATGCATGGGCGAGCCTCCGAATTGATCTGCACACGCTGCGACAACAGCTTCACGGCAGACGAGCTTATTGCAGGCTACAAAACCGAAATCTCCCTGCCGCCAAAATGCCCCAACTGTGATGGCCTGATTCGGCCCCAGGTCGTTCTCTTCGGCGAGATGCTCCCTGAACATGCGCTCGAACTCTATTACAACAACGCTACGGTTGACAGGGACCTTGTCGTCATAATCGGCACTACCGGCGTCTTTCCCTACATCGCCCAGCCTGTCCTGATCGCAAACACTCAGGGCATTCCCACCGTCGAAATCAATCCCGCCGAGACGCGTCTGAGTCCCATCATCGACCACCACATAGACGAAACGGCCGCCTCCGCCCTTGATTCACTGTGGAATCTCATGCAGGAATCTTGACACTGTTACGCACACAATATAGCTTGCTGAATATGGTCACTAAAGACACAGCCAGACCGATGAAACAACGAACCACAATATGGCTCATGCTCGGTGTAGTGCTGACCCTCGCAGTGATACTGCTGTTCTCATACGCCTGCACAACCGGCCAGCTATCCGCACTTGTTTATCGCTACACGCACAGCGGCAAATGGCTCTACTCCGTCCTCTATCACGGCGTCAATAAGGGCGACACTATCGAACAGGTCGAGAGCCTCCTTGGCCCAGGCCGAACGGCTGGTTCTGCGAGGATCATTAACGTGTCAAAGAAGTTTGCGCAGAGTACCCCCGCCTTATGGCCTGATGGTGTCGATGACGGTGATATCTTCCTTGGCTTTCTGGAGCACGACGGAGAACTCTTCCTCCAATTTCGCGATGGCGTGCTGGTCAACTTCGATCCCAACGAGTACTCAGAATACGATGAAATAATAGCAACGATGGGATCGTAATGTATGTACGAGACTACCGACTTAGAAGCTGTAACGTAGTGACAGGTACATGTTGGTGTTGTCGTGGAACTGGCCGAAGAAGGTGTTCGAATAGTCGCCGAAGAAGATGTTCGAGCCCATCTCGACTGCCATGTTGTCACTTACCTTGTAATTGACGTTGGGCCTTAGATAGGCATCCTTGTCGGAGGGCGAATAATAGCCGAACATCGAGAGACGCAGGTTCTGATTCATCAGCAGTTTGGTCAGCCTCAATGTCATCACGTGGCGGTACTCATCTCTGGCAGGGCCGGTTGTTATGTTCGTTCGGTAATCGCCGAAATTCAGCATCTGCTCTAGGTAGTATTGCAGGCCCATTGTCAGGTCCTTGCCTATCTCCCGGCTATAGCCCACCAGATATCGCATTTCCGAGTTGTTGATAAGGTTGTTCTCGCCACCTCGGTCGTCAGCCGAGTCGTAGTAGCCCACTTCGACATTTCCTATTCCCTTGCCAACCGCGCCTCGAACGCTCATGCCATACACGTTCAAATCCGGAAATATCGCCTGGGACATCGTCGCGTTCTGTCCGCCGGGGCTTTTCCAGTATCCATGATACGCATAAAGCGCATACTCATAGTTCTTGATGTTCTTGTACAAACGCGCTGCAATTTCATCATCTCGGAACCACCTGTCCGGCCTGTCGGTATGCGTAATCGCATCCTGCCCCGCTGTTCGCTGAAGGTTGGAATTCCAGTAAGAGATTCGTTCACCCGAGATAAATCGATCGGGATCGAACTGGGGCGTGTACGCGATATCAAGGTTCGCCCAGTCGCCGAAAAAGCTCACCTTAGCGGCATCGGACGGCGCCTTGAGATACTCGCTGTCACGACCAACGAAAAACGAAACCCAGTCCTTCGGGAACATGTCGTTGATGAACAGTAGATCGCCAGTTCCCCACGTCAGAATCTGCCGGCCCACCCTAAGGTCCATAAAACCAGTTGGCCTGGCAAATACATTCGCCTCACGCAAATCGAAATGTCCCTGCTCATCAACGAGATCGCCATAAAAGTCACCCTTGACCTTGATATCGCCCCAATCCATATACGAATACAGATCGAGCTGGAACCGCTGCTCCATTACCGACATATCCTTCTCGTACTTGTCGTTTTGCAAGCGATACCCGCCGCGCACTTCGTAGAAACCGTGCACCTCTACGGGAGGCAACTTGAAAAAGCCACCATCGTTCGCATCGGCTGCAAACAAGGCCCCGCCGCAGGCCAATACAATCCCTGTAAGAATCACTTGCCCGGTCATCCCTTTACGAATCATCTCAGCGCCTCCCTTGGCGGTCTCTGGAGATACCTCTCGGTGAAAATGTCATCGTTCAACCCGAGATTGTATTGCACTCCGATGAACTCCATCTCGGTTTTGCTTTCCTTTTTCAGGTCCTTAACCTCGGACTTTGTCACAGTATAGAAATCCTGAATTTTCTCAACCTTCTTCGATTCTATCGTACGATAAAGCTTCTGCTCCTTATCAAAGAACTCCATCTTCATTGGCACATAAGTCTTGCGATCTATCGATACAGTAAAATAGCTGAACTCCACTGTCTCGGGCTTCTTTGGAGTATTCTTGACGACGTAAAATTCATCGGTCGTCTTGACCAGCTCGTGCGTATCCTCATCGAGGCTTCTTCCTGAAACATCTTCATAGAGAAAGTCCGAACCGACAAAGCTCGTCCGCTTGTCACCTGATGCAATCCGTTTGACCAGCGACAGCGCGGGCAGATACAGCCAGCGGTCGTCGTCCTTATCTATAGCGGCATGCTTGTGCACCATATATGTCATTCTGCGAACATCCGCGGGCTTGTTGAAATACACGAAGTACTTCTGGTCGCCGCCATCTACTGCGTCCTTGCGCAGGATATTGAATTCCTTCTCGCGCTTCTGGCCGCTTTTGTCGGTGATAACCATATTCACCTTCGCCTTGCCGTCGTCGGCCTGGTAATACGCCACCACGTTAGCTTTGCTGACAATCGTCTGAACGTCTGGCGTCTCTTCTGCTGCTCGACCATGGCCAACCGCAAACAGAATTACCAACACCGCCAAAGCCAAACTCGTTATCTTAAACAGTTTCATCGTAAAGACCTCACTTTCCTTTGCACTGGCGTTCGACACCCAGTTTTTCAAGTATTGTTATCATCGGACACCAGTTTGTAAATGCCGATTGCAGCAGATTCAATCCCACGAAACCTGCCAGCAGCAGCCAATAGGGTGAATGATAATACCCCAACAAAACACTCACAAGCACGAAAGACCCTGCAATCGCTCGTAGATATCTCTCAACTGTCATGATTTGCCCCCTTTGCACCGGCAGATTCGTCGATCATCTGCTCACGCAGCTTGCATGCCTGCCTGCGTGACATCATCCCGCAGGTCAGAGCCATAACGGGAATCGCAATTACACTAAACCACACCAGAGTGCTCCAGCCAACAACCGCAAACTGATGCACGTTCACAACAATTAGCAGAACCGCGGCCACGGAAATAATGGCACAGAATGCACAGTTGCAGCTTGGCCGAACAGGTTCACCAATCGCCTTGAATAATCGCTTCTCGCCGATGCGTATCAGAGCGGGCAGAACCATTAGTGTCACCACTCCTGACAATGCCATGATCGCACAGAGAAAAATACCAACCGTCTTATACGGAACCAGTGGCGCCGCCAGCAGGGGCAAAAAGCCAATGGCAATAACCAGAACGTTTCTGCTTATCGCCCGCGCAGGTTCGCCGAACATTTCCGGCGCCGCCTTTTCCCAGGAGCCAAGCCTTGTATACTCCGCGCGCGCACGCTCCAGAAAATGAATCGCAAAGTCAACGGCCATTCCCAACGTCAATGCACTGAGCACCGCGACGGGCATATCGTAGTCTTTGCCTGCAATTCCTATGATGCCATAGATTGTGCCGATAGTGATCGTCAGCGGCACCATGCAGATGAGTCCCCACAGAATCGACCTGAACAGGATCGCCATCATAATGAACACTATGATAAAGCTGCCAAGAAACGATTGCAGCATTCCCCAGACCATCTTGTCCTGCCAGACAACGTTAATGTACGTCAGGCCGGCCCAGTTATGGTCGAGCCGAACAGGAGGGGGGTTTTTCGCAAAGTACTGATCCACCGCCTCGACTACCTTTTGCATGTCCCTGTTGTCGCCGCTGGTTAATTGAATCCAGACGCTGGTGTGCATGTAGTCCTGTGTCACCAGATGCCACAGATCGTCGGGATTGTGACTGCTCTGGAACTGAAGCAGGCACTGGGCAACCGCAGCCGAACTGTCGGGAATTCTGTAGTTCTCCGCCTTGCCGTCGATTAGCTCCTGATGAACTTTCTTCACAACTCCGGCAACCGAATTGCTCTTGCCCACGAGCTTGACCTTCTTTCCATCCACCATCCGCTCTTGTTCAAGATATTTCTGCAATCCATCAATATAACGCAATACCTCGGGCTGCTTGAAAACCTTCAGCTTTTCTTTTCCAAGCCCGAAGAAGCTTGCAAGCTCATACCACACATCCGCGTACTTCTCCTCAGAACTCTGCACCTTCTCCTCGGCAAAAGTACTCAATTTGCTGAGCAGCTCGTCTTTGGTTTTCGACTCAGTGGCCAGTTCAGGAATCTTCTTCTGCGCCTCGGCCAGAACATCAGGAGCAGCGGGAAATTCTTCTTTCAACCGCTCAACCTCCGCTGTCAGCTCCTTGCCAAGCTCTCCAACGAACTGCACGGAAACAGCATCACTCACGTTCGGATCGAGCACGAGATACGCCATGTATGTCCCGCCAAAGTGTTCGTTCAGGACTGTATCGGCTTTGCGAATCGGATGATTCTTCGTAAACCATTTTACCGGATTGTCGTTAATCTGAATCTGAGTGATGCCGTACCCGGCCACTACGATCACTATGAAGAACACGACCAGTATCGGTTTGGCCTTGGTGTACGTGAGTCTGCCACCCGAGTGCAGCAGCTTGGTCAGCCAGGTTTGTTTTTCGCCATGCTGGGCCGCGAGGCCGAAGTTATCAAGCGACTTGTCCGCTATCATCATAATGTAAGCCGGAACGAATGTCACAGTCGCAAGCCAAGCAATCATGATTCCTATCGCAACATAAATCCCGAACACCTGCACGGGCGGTATTGGTGTCAACGCCAGCGATGCAAATCCGGCCGCCGAAGTAAGGGAGGTATACAGCATGGGCATGAAAAGATTTTTCATAACCTCGCGAATCGTTCCCTTTCTGCCCTTCTCCTTAGTATAAAGATCGAAGAATTCCGAAAGGATATGCACCGAGTCCACCACCGCTATCGGCATCAGGAAGATCGGTATCATCGAACTCATGATGTGCACCGGATAGCCAAATCCGATCAGCAGGCCCATCGTCGAGATTACCGAAACCATTGCCACGATCATGGGAGAAATAACCAGCACCAGCTTCCTGAAGAAAATCAGCATCAGGATAAATATCGTCAGCATCGCCAGCGGCGCCGAGATCGCCATCTGGATGAACATCTCGTAACCGAATGTATCCTCAGCCACAGGCAGGCCCGTTATGTGATACTCGGCGTCCCCTTCAAATGTGGCGACCTTCTTCTCCAGCTCCTGATACACGCGATGGCTCAGGTCCTTGCTCGTTAGAGGCAAATAAATCGTCAAGGCCTTGCCGTCCTCTGAAACAATTGTCCCGTTCAGCATCGGATTCGATAGCGCCCTGTCACGAACCGCAATCGCCTCGGCATCCGTCTCGGGCGGCTTCGACATAAGCCAGTTGAATGTCACCACTCCTGGCCCGCCCTGGCCGATATGGTCCAACGTCGACGGCGCCATCAGATCAACTTCTACAACGCCGATCTCTCGGTTCGGGTCTTCCGGATCGGGCCAGCGAAGCTTGCGCGAAAATTCCGTCAGCTCGTATATGTTGGTCAGAGTAGCGCGGCTGAACACACCGTTTGGATCCTTATCATTGACGATCCCCACCACAACCATATCATGCAAAGCGAACCGTTTCTTCGTCGCGTGGTGGAATAAACGGACCGGCTCATCCTCGCCAAGCATGTTCTCCGGGTCCGTATCCACCTTTATCAGCGGTATCAGCGCCCCAAGCGCCAACGTCAAGATCACCATCACTACTGTGACCGCCTTGTAATGCTTGATAGAGTACTCTGTGATTCGCTCTTTTATATCCATATCGCACCTGTTTTTCTTTGCCTGATTATATCCACTTCCCGCTCAATATTACACTATGCTGTTCTTACTGCTTCAAGAGCTTTTTTCAACTTTCTTTTCTTCAAATTTACCCTTTGGTGGCATAGACCGCCTGCCCATCTTAAACGATATTGCGTCAGCAGGACAGGTCTCAATACAATTCCCACATGAAAAACAATCAGGGATAACTCTATCGCGTTCGAGGATTGCGGCCATCACCGTCGATGGACACGCTTTTGTGCACGCCTTGCACGATATGCACTTATCGTAATCTACCTGAATCTTGAATACGCTCAGTTTTTCGCCCAGCCAGCCAACAAGCCCGAACGGGCAGAAAAAGTGGCACCATGGCCGATAGACGAACAGGCTTGATATTAGAATCAATCCGACAAATACCGCACCTGCAATTCCCAGGACCAAAGGCTTGAAAACCTTGAACGGATCGATCGGTTCAACAATATCTACCGCCCACAAGAACCCTGCAACCGTCAAGCCGACAAAAAACGCTATGCGAATCGCGTTCGATACTGCAAAGGGAACCTTATACTGACGCAGAACACCCTTTCGATCTTTTTTGTCCCTGTTAAGCCGGAAAATTAGATCCTGCAATGTCCCCAACTGGCAGCCCCAGGAACAGATGAACTTGTTGGCAACAATCACCAACAGCATGAATACTGTAAATGCAATCAGTCTTGGTGGAAATATTACCCGTTCTGCTCCGAACAAAACAATCGCATCCTTCACTGTC
Organism: uncultured Pirellulales bacterium; assembly: GCA_964649005.1. Classification (GTDB taxonomy): domain Bacteria; phylum Planctomycetota; class Phycisphaerae; order Sedimentisphaerales; family Anaerobacaceae; genus CAZGMJ01. The sequence goes on along the minus strand of CAZYMD010000133.1, from coordinate 3,615 downwards.
CCCATAGGACTCGGATCGCTGCCCAAAATCACTCCCAAAACCACGACCGCAGCCAGGAGCAGCCATTTGCGATTCGCCGCAGTCACTTTCCCCTTCCTCATTAGAACAAAGACAAAGCCCAAAAACGTCACCCACAGCGCGAACTTAATTACGATCTTAATCCAGTTCTTCGATCCATGCTCGGCCTGTAGTGCAAGCATTCGATGCACCTTGACTTGAACCTGGTCGCTACTCATCCCGAACGAACTCACCGACTTTTGCAGGCCACTTTGCGACTTTAGGCCGAAGACCTTCTTCAGCATCCTGGGCGGCAGATCGTTTGCTTTGGCAAACTGCCCGACGGTCATCGAGTCATTCAGCGCCAGCTCCCTATGCTCGGAAAGCCCCTCAGGCTTGCCGGCCCACAGCCTGCTGCTGAGTGCGGACAATCCGACGACGAGCACTATTAGAACCAGAAATGATGTCACTACCTTCCACATGCGCAAATTACCCGTCCTTTATTATTCCTTGAAGCATCTTACGCTCATCACGAGTAACATCTCCGCCCATTACCTTCGCGACGTTGCCGCCGAACATTTTGGCCATAAGGGACATGTTCATCTTCGACAGGTACACTTTCCCATCATCGCCTTCCCAGACGCTGACTGTACAGGGCATCATCGTCGATACATACCTGTCCGTGGTCAACACGCTCTTTGCATATTCCGCCTTGCACAGCTTGACCAGCGTCACACGCGGCCCGAACTCTACTCCGTGCTTGGCCATCGACTTGTTCATATCCGCCAGTCGTGAAATGGCCCAGCCGTTATCCTCGATATTCTTTTCCAACGCAGTAACCGTCTCATCGAACCCCAGCGCGCTTTGCTCTGTAACAATCATTAAAGATGGCATAACTGCAAACATTACGATCCCGCAAATGATTGCGCCGACAATAAATCCCGCCAGAGCCATTGGCCAGGCAATCTTCTTTGCCGGCTGTATCGATTCTTTTTCATTCTCACTCATTAATTGCCCCCATGTTCATTACTGCAATGATTGTTAATACAATCCAGCACATTAATCACATTTTTGTTTTCAATCCGATAGCAAACCTTAGTTCCGTTGCGGGTGGATGCCAGCACATCTTTATCCTTCATCAGGTTCAACTGGTGACTTATCACCGCCTGATGCTGGCCCAGCGCCTCGACGATGTCACCGACACACATATCAGTATCACGTAGAAGCTCTATGATCTGTAATCGAAGCGGATGAGCGATAGCCTTCAATACTTCCGCAACATGTTCTGCACTGTCTCTCTCCATTTCGATCTACCTTTCTTAACCAACCTCGGCGAGCAGCTTGTCCAATGCACCGGCGTATTCCGACTCAGGCCGCAGTCCGATCTTTCGCTCGACTTCCTTGCCGTCCTTCAATATCACAACGGCCGGAATCTTCTGAATCCCCCATTTTTGCGCCAACTCCATGTTCTTTTCTACGTCAACCTTATAGATTCCCGCCTTGCCTTCGTACTTCTGGGCCAGAGTGGAAACAACAGGCCCCAGAGCCTTGCAGGGTGGACAGCTATGCGAAAAGAAATCCACCAGCACAACACCACCTGCATCAATTACCTTCTTCTGAAACTCCGATGCATTCTCAATACTCATTACTTTTGCCTCCTGATTTTGATCGATATAAGCTGAGCTGACGGAGCCACTTCTCGGTTTGTAACCGAAACTGGCCACAATCAACGCAGCAACAACTGCTCCATAAACCGCGCCGCGATAAGGATTTGCCGTCAGAGGACAGGCCCCTGAAGTGCACTTGCCGTAATACCCCATCACGGCCCCTATCGCTGCCCCTATTAACACACCTATGAAAATTCGTGCTATCATTGTATTGCCTCTCTTTCAAAGTATATACTATTATGCATATATATCAGTATATATATAAAAGAATATATAGAAAATGTTCATTCAAATCTCAAAAAAAACCTCCGCTTCAGCATCGCCCCCAATAAAGCAACTACATAAACACCTACGTAAACAATACTTACAAATACAACCCTATGTGTATTGAGCAAAATAAAACAGCTCGTAGAATAGGAACAACACGCTCGCCTCGCCTCTTATTCGTAACAATGCATACCCCTGGCGAGCCTTTTTCTATCTTTAATTCTGCGTGACATCCGATAATCGCCGGGTGCCATGCCTACGCCGTCGTTGCGTAAGTATGTTTCAACTCACATCTTGCAGCACCCTTTACCCGAAATAGAGTTCGACTACATCCTTATCGTGCAGGATGTGGTGTAGTTGGACGTTTTGGCCGTCGTAGACTCCTGTTCCCCAGATTTTTGCTGATTTTAGCTTTTCGGCCAACTGCCTGTGAATTACTACGGCCAGGTCCTGGACCGTTGAGCCTATTGGCAGGGTGAAAGGGTCCTTCATATCTACAGGCTTGCCTGGGGGTTTGGCGTAGACACGGATAATCTGCAACAGTTCGAAGACCTTGCGGGCAAATTCCTCCATACCATCGCCGCGTTCGGGGCTGATCGTTATATACTCGAACTGACGATCCGTCATCGCTTTGAGCTTTTCCATCGCACCGGCGGACGCTACATCCGCTTTCGTACAAATCACAAACGCCTTCTTGCCCAGCGAGTTGCCATGCTCGTCGCACTGAGGCGTTTGCTCATCGGTTAGCAGCTTACGCGTCTCCATGAAATCCAGAGAAATCAGCATCTGCTCTTCAACATCATCCGACATATCGATGACAATCCCGATCAAGTCGCAATTACGATATGTCCCCACCTGCCCAGGCGCGCTGTATTGCTCTGTAATCGGCGGCATATCCACCAACTGAATCTGCACATTCTCGTAGTGCATCATTCCTGGGACGGGGGCATGTGTAGCGAACGGAAAGTCCGCCACATGCACCTTCGCCTTTGTCAGCGCCGCCAATATCGAACTTTTGCCACAGTTGGGAGTTCCGATCAGAACCACCTGGCCCGCCCCGCCTGGGGGGACATGAAAGATGTCCACACCCCCGCCGCGTTTCTTTTGCGTGGCAGCCTCCTTTAGGTGGCTGAGCTTTCGCTTAAGATCCGCCCGCATGTGTTCGGTGCCTTTATGCTTGGGGATCACGCGCAGCATCTGCTCCAGCGCCAGAAGTTTCTCCTCATTCGTCGTAGCGCTGCGATACCACTCGTCGGCCTTACGATATTCAGGTGTCAGATTAGCTGGCATAACTATCCAATAATATACCAACCAACGCCGCACGTTTCAAATCTTCAAGCAACTTCATTGGAAATATAGCAGAACAAGATTCCTGACGAAAGGACACTTTGAATTTTTGCCCAATTCACAAACTGTAATCAGTTAACCAGTCCTCACTGCCAAGACACCTCATTGAATAACTCTGTACTATGAGACTTAATATATCTTATTTTTTTCTTGACATTTCAACATATAGCTCGGTATAATACTCGAAACTTAAGGTTGTGGCTGAGTGTGAGGCGTGATGAAAAGGATTGCATTCCTTCCCGCACTTGCAAAACCCAACCCAAAATGTAGGCGGCTCTATACAGGAACGGATTCCGGTAGTTCACATTCGTGCTTACGCAAGTCTTCTCCCTGTACC
>CAZYMD010000132.1:3230-14029 GCA_964649005.1 uncultured Pirellulales bacterium | reverse complement strand
CAATGAAGGGTGGGGACAGTACGAGACACCGAGAATCGTCGAACAGGTCCGCAAGCACGATTCCACGCGGCCTGTGAACAACGCCGGCGGGTGGACGGACCGCAAGGTTGGCGACGTGCATGACATCCACAGCTACCCCGGACCGGCAATTCCGCCTCTCGAAGAGAAACGCGCGGCTGTGCTTGGCGAATTCGGCGGACTCGGATTGCCTCTGGCGGACCACACGTGGCAGAGCGAAAAGAACTGGGGCTATAGGAGCTTCACAAACCGCACGGAACTCACCGACGCATACGTCGCATTGATCGAGAGGCTTCATCCATTGGTCGGTGAGGGGCTGGCCGCCGCGGTCTACACGCAGACTACCGACGTCGAAGTCGAGGTAAACGGATGGATGACTTACGACCGGGCGGTCGTGAAGATGGACGCCGCTCGGGTCGCAGAGGCCAACAATCGCCTGCATCTGCCGCCTCCGATTGTCAAAAAGCTCGTTGAGAGTTCACAACAGCAGGGTCAAAACTGGAAGTACACCACCAGCGAACCTCCGCAGGGATGGGAAAAGGAAAACTTCGACGACTCGGGCTGGAAGGAAGGGCTCGGAGGCTTCGGAACCGAGGGAACGCCCGGCGCAGTTGTAAAGACCGATTGGAACAGTTCGGACATTTGGCTGAGACGGACATTCGAATTGGAAATATTGCCTGACAAGCCGCGTCTAATAATCCACCACGATGAAGATGCGGAAGTCTATATCAACGGCACGCTGGTCAGCAGGCTTAGCGGATACAGCAGCAGCTACGAGCGCATTTCCTTCGACAGCAAAGCCGCCAAGGCTTTGAAGGTTGGATGCAATCAATTTGCTGTACATTGCAAGCAAACCAGGGGTGGACAATACATCGACCTTGGCCTGATCGAGATCATAGAGCAACCAGAGCAACAGTAATACGAATACTGAACAGTTGATGTCTCGCCGCGCCATGCGAGCATGCTCGTCGCGGCCGGGTCTGGATCATTGTCAAATTTCAATAATGACAGGATGGTCGCTCAGTGCCAACGGTACCGAGTGCGCGTTCATAAGTGTTTCTATCGGGATTGTGCCGGTCGTTGGATCGTATATCTTCACCGACGGATAAGTATCGCCCAGTTTTACTGTCACGTTGTTAGTGCCATTTGCCTTTTCATTCCACACTACCAGCTCGAACGAACCGTTGCTCTTGCGCAGAAGCAGATCGTGCACAGTGGCCGGCTGGTCCTGGATCGTATAGTTGAGCTTGTCTGGTTTTGCAGCTTCGTCGTCGGACAAGATCGTTGTTAGGTTATGAAGGTACGTTGCGGACTTCTTCGGTTTGTAGTCCCCTTCGAATATACCGTAGCCCGCATCCGACCCGCCTGCGTCCCGCAGCATATAGATGAACGTGTGTTTGAAGCCCTGCTTGAATTGAGCCAGGTACATGTTCAGGTAGAGCCTGCCCTGCTGCTCCTGGGTCAATCCCTTGTCACCGCCTGTGACCCAGCCCGTTTCCGTGGTTACACGCGGCAGCGTCAGCAGCTCGGCGTCGGAGTAGCCAGCGAAGCCTTTGCGCCATGTTTTGCCGTACTCTACGTAGATGCTGTCGGTCCAGCCGTGGAAGAGAGGATCGGCATTTATCCAGGCCATGTTATCAATGATACTTGGCCGACGGCAGATGTAATTGTGAACATTTGCGTAGTCGGCGTATTTCGTGCCTGCGGGCATCAGCGTGTCGGCGTCCGCTGGTATAGTAAGGAACTGAAGGCCCACATTGTCGGGCTCGGAGCCGCCCGCCTCGCTGGCATGGAAGACGGGGTAGTCCTTCAGGACAGGATCGTTCTTGACCTTTTCGTAAAACGCCTTTTGCCAGTTCGCTACAGGGATGAATGTCACGGTGGCCTGTGACTTTGGGCCATTATACGTCACCGCCCAGTTGTTAGCCTCATTGGGACCCTCCATAGCCAGCAGCGCGCCGACAGCCGCGAGCTTCTTCGATACGTCAATGAGAATGTCTATAGAGCGTTCGTTGGGGCCACTCCAGGTAAGAACGATTCTGACCCCCGCCTGCTTGTGAACCGCAATCCAGTCCTGCAGATGACGGACGCTGCAATCGTCGCGAATATTGCGCACACCGGCATACTTTAGAGCAGTGGCGCTTTGCAAGGGCTTGTCTATCCCCTGGCCTATATGGGTGCAGACGCCGATGGATTTGAGGAAATCGTTTGCACTGACAGAATCAACTCCGTCGGCGGCAATTGCAGAAGAAGCCGCACACAACAGCAGGATAACGTTTAGAACAGCCAATAATTCGATCTTTTTCATGTTCACGATCTCCAATACGACAACACTGTTTGAGAGATAAATTTTATACCATACTTCTACAGCCTATTGTGGAAGTCCATCAATTGATACGATCCGACCGGGCCAGCTATTGTATGAACCTTCACTGCTGTACGCAATCTGTCATTACACTTCCCAGTTCAGGTTCTCCTTACACCGCCAGAAGAATCTCCCTAACAGGTGTGCGGAAATCAACAACGCATAGAATATGAAGGCCTCGGATATAAAGAACGTAAACCAGTTGAAAGGTATAAATACCACAGCCATCGCAGCCGGAATGCTCACGAGAATAAAACCGATATACAGACCAATGTACGAAAACAGCGAGCTGAAAATAGAGCCCAACAGCAATATGGGATTCAGCGCACAAAAAGAATCGAACATTACAAGCGCAAGAATCGACATTGGTAAGAACAAAATTGCATACCCGCAAAGAACCCAGAAAATTACGTCAACCTCTCTCACATTACCAAGATAAAGAACAGCAGGCATCACGAAAAACGCCGCGCAGATCAACACCCGCAGCATCTGCCACACCAGCTCACCCACACCGGGCGTGACACTCGCCGTCTCTGGTGCTCGTATGCCTCCCAACGCGCTCTCTCGGATACACTCGCAAATATACCACGCCAAATAAAGATAAAACACCATACTAAGTAGAATCAACACAACCCAAGCAAGGACCAGTATTACTATTGCCGGAGAAAAAACGGCCGTCAGTATGGCAAGAAACGCAATACTAATCCGCAGAAATAACGGAATGCCGACAACCATGCCGAGAATCGTAATGCCTGGCTTACTGAGCGGATAGAGGAATATATCAATAGGCCAGGGTATCTTGCGCTCAGTGGCCGGCAGCTCATCGCGCCGGACGTGGCCTGGAAGAATAGCCAACATCTCATCGGAAAGCGCTCCGGCTGGCAGTTCCTCGGTAGCCTGATTTTCCCGTGACTCGTCCCTACGAGGATTATCCAGCAAAGTGAGATTGAACGCAGCCTTCCCTTCGCCCTGCACAGGCTTAGCGGGAGTGGGCGGCCCGACCAGGTCCCCTATCGGCACATCGGGGATAATGATTGTACTCTTGCAATTCGGGCAGCGACCCTTTTTGCCGCAGCGCTCGTCGGCCACTTTGAATTTGCGACCACAATATGTGCAGGAGAATTCAATCATAAGCGCGTCGTACTTCCGGCCCGCTGCTTTAAACCTTCACCCTATCCTATATACATACCGATCTGAAGACAAGAACCGAACTCAACGCGGAGCAGACTCATGACATCGGCGCCGAAGGCAAGCAAGTTACAGGCCCCAGTCAAGCTTGTATTTATTGTACCAATAGAAGCGGCCCAGAAAATATGCAGCAACAAGCAGAAGGTAGAGATTCACCACGTTTGAGATGAATCCAAGCATCAGCACATGATTGAAAAGCCACAAAATGCCGGCAACGAACAACCCGAAAATGCCAAGCGTGAGAATCAAGCCGCAATATGCAAAGAAACTGCGCAAAATCGAAACAACGATAAAGAACGGATTCAACGCATGTGTCGCATCGAAAAGGATCCCCGCTAATAACGCCATGGGAAGAAAGAAAGAGCCTCCCGCCACAAGCAGCCGGAAAATGTAGTCGCTTCGTCTGAAGCAATAGTATACCGCCGCCGGCCAATAGCAGATTGCAAAACAGGCGAGCAGTAGAAACATCTGCGCAAGGAAGTCGCTTACATCGGAAGCATGGTCCATGGCAACAGCAGGCGCTCGCCTGCCACCTTTGGAACTGTCATAGACGCAATAAGCAAAATAGAATAAGACATAGCCAAGAAGGAGGAACTGAAGAACGAGGACAATCGCACCAACGTAGGGTCCCAGGAAAGAGCTCAAGAACCAGCCAAACAGATATATCAGCAACGCGCAGAAAACAAAGATACCGATCTGAATCAAACCATCCCGTCCGGCGGGATAAATCAAAGCCTCGACAAACCAGGGCAGGTTGCTGTAAACCTCCAAAGGTGGGTCTTCGAGTATCTTCAATTTTGTCCCTCTCTGCCCCCCTCGACAAACAAATCTGAATTACTACCCCGACAGCTTTTCCCTGAGCATCTCACTGGCTTTGGATAGAGCATCGTCGATCTTTTCGGGATTCTTGCCGCCCGCCTGGGCCATTTGCGGCCTGCCTCCACCGCCACCGCCGACTATGGGTGCGATCTCCTTTACGATGTCACCGGCCTTAACGCCCTTCTTGATCAGATCGTCGGTAACGCCAGCCAGTAACGTTACCTTGCCCTCGTCCTCAAGGGCCAGGACAATCGCAGCCGAGCCTGCCTTCTTCTTGAGCATATCGACCGACTCGCGGGCCCGCTCGATGGATGGATTTGTGAGCCTGCCAACTATAACGCTCGCATCACCAATTTTTTCACAGTCATCAAGAAGTTTCCTGGCTTCGTCCATAGCATCGGATCCACTCTGACGAGAGGCTGTCTTGAGCTGCTTGGTGAGCTTTTTGTTGTCCTGTAGAAGCTGAGTCACGCGATTGACAACAGTATCCGATGGCGTTTTGAGCAGAACCGTCAGCTCATCGACGACGTCACTGGCCTTCTCCAAATATTCATGCAGGCCCGATCCAGTCAGAGCCGTGATTCTGCGAACACCTGCGGAGATGCTCTCTTCCTTTATGATCTTGAAGCCGCCGATGACGCCCAGCCTTTCGACATGTGTGCCACCACAGAACTCCCTGCTGAAGGCCTCGTCAATGCGATCCTGGCTATCCGCCCCGAGGCACACAACGCGCACCTCGTTACCATATTTTTCACCGAACAGGGCCATTGCTCCGAGCTTATCCGCCTGCTCACGGGGCATCGTCACCCATGTTACGGGAAGATCGTCGGCAATTCTTCCCCTGACGAGCTTCTCGACTTCCAGGAGCTGTTCTTTCGTCGGCGCCTTCGGGCAGGAAAAGTCAAACCGCAGGTATTCAGGCCCGACCGCGCTGCCCTGCTGGACCACCGAGTCACCCAGTATCCGCTGAAGGGCCCACTGCAATAGATGTGTGGCGGTGTGGTTCTTTTCGATCGCGTTTCGGTCTTTACTTACGGTCGCTGTGACCTGCTGGCCAACGCTCAAAGACCCCTGGTCCAGTTTGCCCCTATGAACGACGCAGTTTGCGATTCGGGAGGTCCCCTCAACGATGAATCGAGCACCGTCGGCCTCGATCAGACCGCAGTCACCAACCTGTCCGCCCGCCTCTGCGTAGAAACATGTCTTATCAAGAACAAGCCCCACTTCCGCATCGGCCACGACACTACCAGCGGTGCTAAAGCCACCTTTGTCTATCCAGCCAAGGATTGTGGCCTTGCAGCTATCAGTATCATACTTATGCACATCCTCGGTGGTGGGGAGATCGCTGTCGGCAAGGGCAGCCATCAAGGAATCGCTCTTCTGCGCAGACCTGGCGCGCTGCCTTTGCTGCTCCATCAGTTCTTTGAACTTCGCTGTATCCACCTTGAGCCCGCGCTCCTGTGCCATTAACTGAGTCAGATCCAGCGGGAAGCCATAAGTATCGTAGAGTTGAAAAGCATCGTCGCCGCTAACTGTTTTCTGATCGGTCTCGCCTGCACGTTCGGCGGCGTTGGCAAATATCTCAATGCCCCTGTCAAGCGTCCTGCCGAAACTTATCTCCTCGGATTCGATTACCGTCGTGACGTGATCCGCCCTGGCCTTGACCTCAGGAAAAGCCTCGCCCAGGCAATCGACAACCACGGGCACGAGCTTGTACAGAAAAGGCTCGTGCATGCCAAGCTCCCTGCCGAAACGCGCAGCCCGGCGGAGAATCCGCCGAATGACGTAGCCGCGCCCATCGTTTGACGGCGCGGCGCCATCGGTGATCGCAAAAGTAACCGCGCGGATGTGGTCGGCGATAACGCGAAATGAATTATCAGTAGCGCTGCCCAGCTTGCTGGTGTATTTGTGGCCCGTCATTTCAGCAGTGCGATTGATGATTGGCATGAATAGGTCAGTGTCGTAGTTGCTCGCCTTTTTCTGCAGGACCGCCACGACGCGCTCCAGGCCCGCGCCTGTGTCAACGCCTTTGGCTGAGAGAGGAACGAGCCTGCCATCGGGATGTCGGTTGTACTGAATGAAAACGAGATTCCACAGCTCGATGTACCTCGCGCAGCCACAGTTAACCGCACACTTATGACCTGGGACATCCTTCATATCGCACGCGTCAGGCCCCAAGTCAATGTGTACTTCGCTGCAAGGCCCACAAGGTCCGGTCTCGCCCATCTCCCAGAAGTTGTCTTTCTTGCCGCAGGCCAGAATCCGCTCGGGCGGAATCGGTGTCACCTTCGCCCAGAACTCGGCGGCCTCCTTATCCTGAGGAAGCCCGTCGGTTTCGTCCCCTGCAAAGACAGTGGCCCACAACCGACTTGCATCTATACCCCAGACTTCAGTAAGCAATTCCCACGCCCACTCGATTGCCTCGGCCTTGAAGTAATCCCCGAACGACCAGTTGCCAAGCATCTCGAAGAACGTGTGGTGATACGTGTCCTTACCGACTTCCTCCAGATCGTTGTGCTTGCCGCTGACTCGCAGACACTTCTGGCTGTTGACCGCACGCGGAAATTCCGGCTGTGTCAGACCAAGAAAAATATCCTTGAACTGGTTCATGCCTGCATTTGCAAACAGCAGCGTCTCGTCGCCGATCGGCACAATGGGCGAGCTGGGAACGAACTGGTGCTGCTTGCTCTTGAAGAATTCGATAAAGTCGCTTCGTATCTGCTTGGCTGTCTTCATGTAATGTCTCTTGTCTGGCGCTTCGGAGGGTGGTCGGCCTGAACGATTCAGGACTCTTTCGGTGTGACCAAACCCTTGGCTATGAGCACCTTATCTTTGATTTCTTCGATCAATTCCTTGTTGTCAATGAGGAACTTCTTCGCATTCTCCCTGCCCTGGCCCAGTCTGACATCGCCATAGTTGAGCCACGCGCCGCTCTTTTGAACAACATCGCACGTTATCGCCAGATCGATCAGGTCCCCTTCGTAGCTGATCCCGCTGTCGAACATGATGTCGAACTCCGCATCGCGGAAAGGCGGGGCAATCTTGTTCTTGACCACCCTGGCCCGAACGCGCGAGCCGATGGCGCCGTTGGCGTCTTTGATAGTCGTGATCCGCCGCAGATCCAAACGTATCGAACTGTAAAACTTCAGCGCCTTGCCGCCGGGCGTCGTTTCCGGATTGCCGAACATGACGCCGATCTTCATGCGTATCTGGTTGATGAAGATCAACGCGGTTTTACTCCTGTTTATGATAGCTGTAAGCTTGCGCATCGCCTGACTCATCAGCCTCGCCTGGCGGCCCACATGAGTATCGCCCATCTCGCCATCAAGCTCTGCCTTGGGCGTTAGCGCCGCGACCGAATCGACCACGATAATATCCACCGAGTTGGACTTGATCAGAAGCTCGGTAATATCGAGCGCCTGCTCGCCGGAGTCCGGCTGACTGACAAGCATACTGCTCACATCAACGCCAAGCCGTTTGGCCCATGTCGTATCGAGCGCGTGCTCGGCATCGATAAAAGCCGCCACGCCACCAGCCTTCTGGGCGTTCGCAATTACGTGCAGAGCGAGAGTCGTCTTGCCGGAAGACTCCGGACCGTACAGCTCGGTTACTCTGCCGCGAGGAATCCCGCAACCACCAAGAGCAATGTCCAGCGATATCGAACCTGTCAGCACGCCTTCGATTTTTGCGTAGCAATTCTCGTCCATCTGCATGATCGAGCCCTGGCCGTACTGCTTCTCGATCTGCGAGATCACCCGCTGCAGCGCCGTTTCCTTGCCACTCGCCTGTGGCATGAGAGGCTCCACCTTGCTTTTGGAACCAGCCTTCGATACGGTCGCACGTGTCTTTGTCTTTGCCATTTCCTTTTCTCCTCTATAAGTTTCTCAAAAACGAATCTCGCACTACGATCTTCGTAGTCTACGCTTGCGTCATTTGATACCTGCCCAAGAGAGTATAGATTGGTCCTGTCGGTGTCAACTGGCTTTGATAAACACAAACGGCCTCGGCGGGCATGCTTCCCAGGTCGTAATCGGTGTACTGCTCGCTCAAACGCGCCAGCTTGAATCCAGCCTTGGTGTTGCGCACTCTGCATAATGTCAAATGACCTGCGAATTTCCGCCCTTCTCGGGCAAAACCAACTGTTTCCAATTGCCCTTCGAGATCATCGTGCAGGGCCGTAAGCGCCTCGCAATCATGGCCGGCGCCGACCCAGAGCACCCGTGCGCTTTTACCGCCGAAATGACCGACGGTAGCAATTTCTATCTCGAATCTGCTATGGCGAGAAGAAACCACCTTCGTTGCGTTGCAGACATCGACAGCTTCTTTGTCTCTGATCTCGCCTAAGAATTTGAGCGTCAGATGCGTTGCTTCCGGCTGCACCCACTTCAGATCACCTCTACGGATATCCACTTGGCCTGCAAGCTCGCGCTGCAACGCCGCCAGTTCGTCCTTGATCGTATCGTCAAGATCTATCGCAATGAAGCATCGCATGGCAACAGTCCCGCAATCTTAGTATCGAAATGCCAAACACCCTCGAATTCATAGAACCACAACACAAAAAAACACCGCTCCTCACTCAAAATCGGGTCACCCCGCGCAACATTTCTAATCGCGCATCAATATCCGCCCTGCTGATAGAACTCAGAGCCTCCAGCGAAAAACCGGCTATTGTAAACGACGCAACGACCGTGCCGTAGGCAACCGCCGTCTTGAGAGTCTCAAAGTCGGGCTTGCCCGAATCCTCCTGCGACGCTAAATAACCCAGAAAGCCGCCTGCAAAACTGTCACCCGCTCCGGTCGGATCGATCACTTCATCAGCCGGATACGCAGGTAGTACAAAAAGATCCCCATCGGCGCTGCACACAAAAGAGCCCGACTCGCCCTTCTTAATGACTGCAATGCCAGGACCCATATCCAATATCTTTCGGCCCGCCCGGATCAGGTTCTGATCGCAGGCAAGCATTCGCGCCTCGTCCTCGTTGATAATCAGGCAGTCAACTTTTTCCAGCAACGCCTTGAGGTCATCCAGGTTATGCTCGATCCAGCAGTTCATCGTATCGGCCGCGACAAAAATCGGGCTGTCCACCTGGGCCAGGAGCCCCTGCTGCAACGCTGGGGCGGTATTGGCCAGGAAAACGAACTCGCTGTCCTTGAACGCATCGGGCACCGCCGGCGGCGCCTCGGCCAGAACGTTCAACTCAAGAGCCTCAGTCGTTCGGTCGTCCATATTCTCGTGGTACTTGCCAGTCCAGCGAAACGTCTTGCTATCCGCTCGAACCTCAAGACCAGCCAAATCGACATCACGCCCTGCGAAAACCTCCGCCAGATCGAACGGACAGTCATTACCGACAACGCCCACGAACCGCACCGGCGAAAAGAAGCTCGCGGCCATGCTGAAATATATCGACGAACCGCCCAGACAATTCTCTCTGACCCCGCATGGCGTCTTAACGGTATCAATCCCTATCGAACCTGTTACCAATAGTGACATCTAACCTTGTTCTCCCTAACTCTGATCCGCCCTGGCGGTAAACCGCTCAAGCGTTGAATCGATTCTTGTCAGCGTGCTTATTCTGCCCAGAAGCTCCACCGAATCGAAGATCGGCGGGCTAACTGTATTGCCTGTAATGGCCACTCGTAAAGGCTGCGCAACTTTACCCAGCCCCACCTGCTTTTCTTCCGCCAGGGCCCTCAGCATTTGCTCTATGTTGTGTTCGCTCAATTCTTCCATAGCAGCGAGCCTCTCGCGAACGATAGCGAGAATTCCCAGCCCATCGCTTTTGAGCAACACTTTCTTAACGGCCTTCTCGTCGTATTCGATGCCATCATCGCTAACGAACAGGAACCTGCACTTGCGGTCGATATCCGCCAGCGTCCGTGCGCCCTCGCATATGCGGATTAATCTTGCGAGAAGCTCATCATCGGCTTTGCGAACAGGCGATTCCACTACATCCAGATAAGCCCTTGTATGCTCCAGCAACTTCTGGGGCCCGACCATCTTGATATGCTCGGTATTGAACGCCAGCAGCTTCTTGCGGTCGAACAGGCTGTTGCTCTTGCTGAGTCTGGCCAGGTCGAACACACCGATCAGCTCATCGAGAGTCATAATCTCCTTGCCGTCACCAGGATTCCAACCCAACAGCGCCAAAAAGTTCACCATCGTTTCAGGTAAATACCCGCTCCTGGAGAAATCCACGATATTGATCTCGGGCAGCGCAACACCAAGAAATCCCGCCATTGCATCAATCGCAGGCATATCAGGCATTGTCTTGCCATCGATAAAGCCGTCAAGCTCTTCGACACTGATTCCGCCTACCTCCGCCAGCTTCGCACGGTCGAGATCCACTATCACATTGATTGCATTTCGCAGCGCCTTGGGCCGCTCGCGCTTGGAGAGCTTGCCTCCTGA
>CAZYMD010000132.1:0-3130 GCA_964649005.1 uncultured Pirellulales bacterium | reverse complement strand
CCTCGCACGATATCCTCGACTACCAACTGCCCTTCCAGTGGCATTGCGAATCGTACTGTTACAGGCCTGCCCTCGGCCCGCGCCTTTTCGGCGTCGGCCTCAGAAGGCAACGTCTCAGGACGCACATAGCTGAAGCCCTGCTTGCCAGCTTCGGCGTCTTTGCGCATCGCGCCAAGCTCCTCGGTGGTTTCAAAGCAATAATAAGCCTGCTCTGAATCCAGCAACTGTTTGATATACTTGTCGTAAATATCCCGCCGTTGTGACTGCAAATAAGGCCCGTTCGGCCCATCGGCCTGCGGCCCCTCGTCCCACTCGATACCAAGCCAGCGAAGATCGTCCATCACCTGCTGGGTCGCCGTTGGCGTGTTCCGCTTCTGGTCCGTATCTTCTATGCGAAGAATGAACATACCACCCGCCCGCCTGGCACAGAGCCAGTTGAACAGGGCCGTCCGCGCACCCCCGATGTGCAAATAACCCGTCGGAGACGGCGCAAAACGCGTTACCACCTTTTCAGACATACGCTACGATTCCTCACAACAGCAGGCAAAAATGTCAAAAGAGTACCCTAAGCGAACCAAGGGTTTTTGTCAAGTCTGGAAGCGGCTGTCTACAGACTTATGCAGCTTCATGCGAGGCGGTCGTACCCTGTCAATTATTGTCAAATCTGCTATAATAATGCAGTCGCGTGTGCTCGTCCGGGCGTACGGGCGAGGATTGTATGCTATAACAACGAGGAAAAAGAGGATTATGTGGCCGCGAATTGGACCGATTCCAACATACGGCATACTTTACAACGTTGGCATACTGAGCTTTTTCGTTGTGGCCTGGTTGTATGCCAGACGATTGAGGCTGCAAAGGCGGGTTTGGATAGTCGCCGGGATTTGCTATTTGCTGGCAATGAACGTCGGCGCCAAGGCCCTCTATGACGTCCGGGCAGGCGACTTCCACCTCTTGGCGCTTTTCGAACTTTCACACTACACGCAGGGAGGCTTATGGGGCGGGCTTCTGGCATACTTGCCGTTATCTGTGCCCGTGGTGCTCCTGCTGTCTAAGGACAAACTCGCCGCCCTCGACTTGCTTGCATTGTCAGTACCCATACCCTGGATATTTGCAAAGATCGGATGCCTGCTTAACGGCTGCTGCTATGGCGCGCCATGCTCGCTGCCCTGGGCGATCACCTTCGGCCAAGGGGCCCGCGGCGCACCGCCTGGCGTGCCTGTCCATCCGACGCAAATCTACGAGATACTCGTGATGGTCCTTATCCTCGTAGCTTTTCGCCTGCTGAGAGGCGAACGTTGGCGCGGGACAATGCTGCTTTGGTTTCTGGTTCTATATGGCCTGGGACGAGCCGCCACGGAAATATGGCGCGGCGACCTCAAAGAGCAAGCCCACATCGGTCCATTATCCATATCGCAAGCGATCTGTCTGACCGTTGCAGTCCTCTCCATCGTTATCCTCTATCTACACCGAAGGGCTAACAGCATTGATAGCGGACCGCATGACAGGCGGCAGAATAATCGTGCGAACCTGCTGCTGTTTCTTCATCAAGGCGGAACACCTTGAATCAAATACACATGAGGAGTGCATCATGTCCAAAAGAAATGCCATGCTGATTACGTCTCTGATCTTGCTGGTCCTCATCGGGTCGCTGTGCAACGCCGGGAATGTGCAGATATTCATGGTCCCGATGCGGGATGGTACGAAACTTGCCACCGATGTTTATTTCCCTGATGGAGATGGGCCATGGCCCGCGATTCTCGTTCGCACGCCCTACGGCAGAACACGACCCTCAGAACACAGTGCAAGGGCGAACCAGCGCGGATATGCCCTGGTCGCGCAGGACTTTCGCGGGCGACTCGACTCCGAGGGCGAGGACTGGCCTGTCTTCGTCGCAGGAGGCTGGGGCGAAAAGCAGGATGGCTACGACACGGTCGAATGGATCGCGAAGCAGGATTGGAGCAATGGGAAGGTAGGCGGATTCGGGATAAGCGCGCCGGGGATTGCGCTGAACATGATGGCCCCAAGCAGGCCTCCGCATTTGGTTTGTATGTATGTCGGTGTGGCGTTCTCAAGCATGTATAATCAGTCCGCATATCAGGGAGGAGCTTTTCGCAAGAGCCTGCTCGAAAACTGGCTCAACGGAAACAAATTCGATCCTATGAACCTCAAGCTAATAAGGGAACACCCCGACTACGACGACTTCTGGAAGGAGATGGACCCTGAACGTGTTGCAGACCGTGTCAATGTGCCGACCATGTTCCTCGGGGGCTGGTACGACATCTTCACCGCCGGGACGATCAACAGCTTTGTAACCATCCAGAAAGGCGGCGGCCCTGGCGCACGGGGCAATTGCAGGCTTGTAATGGAGCCATACGGGCACGGTCGCTCGAAGGACCTTGTCTTCACCAACACCGGACACCCCGCCGGTGCAAGCATGTGGAACTGGTTCGATCTTTGGATGAAAAACGATGGAGAGGGGATCAAGAAAATCCCGGCGGTGCAGTACTTTGTTATGGGCGACCCTGAAGACGCCAACTCGTCCGCCAATCAATGGAGGACCGCGGACGACTGGCCTATCCCGGCAACGTTCAGAAAAGCGTATCTCCGCGCAGACAACAGGCTGAGTCTGCGTCCGTCCGACCAGCCCGATGCTTCGCTGTCATACAAATACGATCCGGCCAATCCGGTTCCAACCATCGGCGGCGCCAATCTCACCATATCCAAAGGCCCGATGGACCAGCGTCCGGTAGAAGGACGCCCAGACGTGCTGGTATTCACATCGCGGGTGCTCAACGAATACATCGAAACCACCGGTTCGGTTAAAGTCAAACTCTGGGCCTCGTCTACCGCGCCCGATACTGACTTTACCGCCAAGCTCTGCGACGTCTACCCCGATGGTCGCAGCATGATCGTCCTCGACGGCATCATTCGTGCCCGCCACCGAGCGAGCATGGAACGTAGCGAAATGATGACCCCCGGCAAGGTATACGAGTTCGAGATCGACCTGTGGTCCACAAGTCTGGTCTTCAGCCCCGGCCATCGAATCAGGCTTTCCATTTCCTGCAGCATTGCCTCGCGATGCGAGCCCAATCGGGACATAGGGCAGCACTCAGTCGCAAGCTACCATACG
>CAZYMD010000131.1:0-14211 GCA_964649005.1 uncultured Pirellulales bacterium | reverse complement strand
TATCAACTGCTGTGTCAGACTCAAGCGAGATTTTTATGATTGTAGCGAAAATACATCAAATTGTCCGCTGTGCACACTTGCTGGTACGGAAGCTAAACTAGTGACCACGGAGAATGATTTCCGGGAAAGGCAAAGTGAAGATATTTCCCCTTATGATTTTTGGGAACTCATGTATGAGAGTGATGCATTTAGAATTGGGCATGTAGTCTCCGCCAATTCCTTGAATCATCACTTGGCTATTGTAGACACACCAAGAGTCCTAAGTCGATATGGTAATTTTGTGGCACATGTAATTCACGCGAAAATCGTCAAATTCGGCACCACACGCAAACCGGAAGTCATATTCTGCCCAAAAGAAAAAGGCGCTGTACACTTAGCCTATGAGATGGCAGACCGTTTGGCAATTCGGCCATCAGGTGTGTTCAGTGTAGAACGCCAAGACCTTGAAATGTGTGTACCAAATGCATGTCCGCCTCAGGTAATTAAAAAATATTGCAGTAGAATAGAAAGTGAAGGGTACTGCCGGCCTCTCGCTATTGTTGTTGACGATGCAGTCAACACGCTTCACACTTTAAAGAATATCACAAACTTGTTGGGTGCATTAGAATCGCGCATACTCTATTATTGTGTATTTCTTTGGTCATTGTCCACAAAAGAAAAAGAAGCATTTGAGACAAACCAAGATAGAGTTTGGTACTTTTATAGACTTGGTTTTCAGTCACTACGTAGTAATACTTGCCCATGTGGCAATGCAAAGGACATGTCTCTTCTTCAATAACTATGGATGGAATCGACGAACAATTGGAGCGGATGCGCAAGTTAGCCGGATTCTGGGGTCAACGTGACATTAGAATTGCGTGTGGTATAGTTGCTGATTTCGTATATCGATATAGGCTCAATCGATCAGTTTTTTTCGAGGATATATTTGGATACCTTGTGAAGCATGTAGATGAAAAAGACCTCTCTGCATATTTTAGAGATGTGTTAATATTATCTATGCTATTATGCAAGGATGCGGAGGAAATATTGGCTACCTTAACCACAACTGCAGAAAAGATGGATCTGAGCGCAAACATGCTTCAAACTTTAGCGGAAAGCTTGGTAACGTATAATGAAGGTATATGGCAAATATCTGGGTTTAGAGATGTATTGAAAGAGAAGCTCCCGAAGGCAAAGGATATTTGGCATGATTATGATAAGGACGCTCCGATGAACGAAGTGAAAAGGAACTACGCTTTATGTATAGGAATATCAGATTATGATAACTGCCGCAAGCTCTCAAGTGTGGTTGAGAAGGACGCAGTGGATCTTGGGCTGTTACTCACATCTCAAGAATTCTGCGGCTATTCAACTGATAATGTGAGAGTATTGCGTTCAAGTGAGGCCACACTGGATAGAATCCGAACAGAATTGAAATGGCTATCCGAGAAAGGAGAAATAGGGGGGACTACCGTTGTGTTCTTCTCCGGCCATGGTGGGCGGATTGAGACAGGCCCTTCCGAAGGACAGTATCTCCTCCCCGTAGAGGCAAATGTGTCTGATCTGAAGGGAACGGCTCTAGAAAGCGAGGAACTAACAAATTTGTTAAGCAAGATTAAGGCAGACAGGCTTGTTGTAATTCTTGATTGTTGTTTTGCCGGCGGTATAGGCGAGTTAAAGGATGCGGAAATAGATTTCAAGCTTGGTTTTGATCAGAAAGGATATGAGGTACTATCAGTTGGCAAAGGAAGAGTTATCTTCGCTTCATCGAGATTGGATGAAGTCTCACATACATCTACTGAAAACAGTGTGTTTTCAATGTATCTCTTGCGTGCACTAAGGGGAGAAGCTTACTGCCGAAATGACGGGCTTATCAGATTCATGGATGTTTTCCACTATATCTCAGAAATGGTTCCTCGCGAAAAGAGCCAGCACCCTATTATACATTGTAAGGATGTGCAATTGAATTTTCCTTTGGCTCTTTACAAGGGCGGGAAAAGTATATCAAAGGAGGATATGCGTCCTTTGGAGAGTACTATTAAGGAGGATCGCTTGCAAGAAATCCTGATAGAATACTATAAGATTAATGAAATCGCAGGTCTGTGCCGAGCCGTCGATCAGAATATAAAGGCATACGGGGGGAATAAGCACTTTGACAGGGAGATGTTAACGCTCGACATTAGCAAAGAACAGTTGGTGGGCGAATTGATCGATTACTGTAAGCGACGTGGCTGGTACGGGTATCTCGTGTCGGCCGTGAGGACTACGCGGCCAGGCATGATATAAGAGATGTGAAGACATACATCATACATTACGTTACTCAGGGGATAATGCGGTTATGCCCTCGTAATGATTTTATATTGTGATCCGTACAAAGCAATTGATACTGCCATCTGCCAAAGGCGGACCCTCTATTCCTTCGCAATGATTCCCGTTAACGACATAATAAGGACAAGCTCTGGACGCATAGGTGGGAATGGGTATAATCATTGTGAGGTTTCTGAGGTCCTGAATCAAGTTCAGGATGACATGGTTAGGAACCGTGGTTGAACGATGGTTGTATGCATAAGGAGAATACGATGTTCGAAGAGAATAGCAATGGAGTATCGAGGCGCGGGCTGTTAGCTAAAGGGGCGGCGGTAGCGGCGGTTTTGGCGGGTGGTAGTGCTTTGGGGCAGGCTACGAGGCAGAGGCCTGCTGGAGCGGCGGCGGCTGCGAGAGCAGGCGGAGGAATGGTTCCTGGGCGCGGTCGGATGCGGACTCGGATTGGATTGCAGCTTTACTCTGTGCGGGAGGATTGCGGGAAGGATCTGCCGGGGGTGTTAAAGGCAGTGGCGGCGATGGGGTATCAGGAGGTTGAGTTCGCGGGGTATTACGGGCGGACGGCCGAGCAGTTGAAGAAGATGTTGGACGATAACGGGCTGATGTGCTGCGGGACGCATACGGGGCTGGACACGCTGTTAGGCGATAATCTGGCAAAGACGATCGAGTTCAATAAGACAATCGGCAACAGGTACCTGATCGTGCCTTCGCTGCCGGGCAAGTATACGGGATCGCATCAGGCGTGGCTCGATACGGCCAAGCTGTTCAACGAGCTTGCGGAGAAAGTCAAGGGGGCCGAGATGCAGGTGGGGTATCATAACCACAGCGCCGAGTTCAAGCCGATAGACGGCAAGATGCCCTGGGATACGTTTATGAGCAATACGAGCGAGGATGTGATTATGCAGCTCGATACGGGCAACTGCTGGCACGGCGGGGCGGACCCGCTGCCGTTCCTGTATAAGTATCCGGGGCGGGCCACGACGGTGCACCTGAAGGAGTACAGCAAGACGGACAGTAAGGCGGTCGTCGGGGAAGGCGATATGCCGTGGCGGGCGTTTTTCGCGCTGTGCCGGGCGGTCGGCGGGACGCAGTGGTATATCGTCGAGCACGAGCAGTATGCGGCGCCGCCGTTAGAGTGCGTGAAGGCGTGCATCGATAACCTGCGCGAGATGGGGCTGATCGGTATGGGCGGCAGGGGAGGCACCAGCCGGACGAGGACGACGACCGGGACGAGGCCCAGCCGGAATCAGCAATAGGTTCTGTTATGGCATGCCTACGCAAACAACGGCGTAGGCATGGCACCCAATTGATGCGGGTAGTAATAGCGGTTGAAGATGTTATAATCCGGGCGGTTGACCAGTGGTTGGCCGCCCGGATGTTTGTTTATATGGGGCAAGGGGGGCCGGTGCATGGCCAGGGAGAGGGCTTCGGCGAAATTTTGAGCGATTGGATTATGGTAAAGGAAAGACCGATGAGATTTTTCAGAGTGTTGTGTCTGGGGCTGTTGGTTGTTGGGATTTGTGCTGGGGCGGGTTGTACAGCGTTCGCGGCGGGAGCTTTTTCGAAAGATAAGGTAACGTTACGGCCGCCCGCGGTGCCTTTGGTGGCGTGCGATCCATATTTCAGCATATGGTCGTGCGCGGACAAAATGACCGACGTAGCGACGAAGCACTGGACCGGTCCAAGGCATGCGCTGACGAGCATGGTTCGCATTGACGGCAAGGCTTACCGGCTCATGGGCGATCAGCCTGAGGATACCCCTGCGCTCGAGCAGGTCGGGCTGGTGGTTTTGCCTACGCGGACGATCTATGACTTCGAGGGGGCGGGGGTGCATGTCACGCTGACGTTCATGACGCCTGCGCTGCCAGACGATCTGGATTTGCTATCGCGGCCTGTGACGTATTTGACGTGGGACGTTAAAGCGGTCGATGGGGGCAAGCATACGGTGCAGTTGTATTTCGATGCGGCTGCTGAGATCGCGGTGAACGATGTTTCGCAGGAGGTGGAGTGTGAGACGTACGGGACAGGTGTTGTTACTTATCCTGAAGAATCCAAAGGCGGGGTCACGGAGATGACGCCTATATGGTTGAGCGTGGCGAAGATCGGGACCAGGGAACAGCCTGTTCTGGTCAAGAAGGGTGACGCGATTCGTATCGACTGGGGCTACTTGTATATGGGCAGTTTGATACTGGGTGAAGATGCAGACTTGAATGTCTGCTCGGTGCGGGCGAGGAAGCAATTCGTTAGTGATGGAACGATACCGGCGGAGGAGTCTGACGACGAAGGGCTTGGGATCAAGATCAAGCTTGGCGAGACGGGCAGCAAGATCGTTTCAAAATTGTTGAGTGTGTTGGGTAGTGACAGTTTTTCGATCGGACTGGGTAGTGGCGGGCAGTCGCGGAAGGCTAATGCCGGGGATATTGTGGCGGTGTTAAGATTCAACCTGGGCGAGGTTGGCGAGGATAGTGTGAGGCGGTGGTTGCTAGTTGGTTACGACGATGAGTATTCGATCAACTACTTTGGCAAAAAGCTGAGGCCTTATTGGCGGCGCGATGGTATGGATGGGCCGGCTTTGATGCGCGATAGTGCGTATCGATATGAGGAGATGCGGAAGCGGTGTGAGGCTTTCGATGAGGAGTTGATGGCCGACTTGCGCAAAGCCGGCGGTGAGAAGTATGCGCTTATGTGTGCGCTGGCGTACAGGCAATGCCAGGCGGGCAACAAGCTCGCAGCGGACAGTAACGGTCAGCCACTCCTGTTTCCCAAGGAGAATACGAGTAATGGGTGTATCGGGACGGTGGATGTGATTTATCCGATGGCGCCGCAGTATTTGTTGTTCGGGCCATCGCTGACAAAGGCGATGTTAGTGTCGAATCTTGATTATGCGAATTCGGAGAGGTGGAAGTTCCCGTTCGCGCCGCACGATCTGGGGACGTATCCAAAGGCGACGGCGCAGGCGTATGGTGGCGGCGAGCGAAGTGAAGAGAACCAGATGCCTGTCGAGGAAACGGGAAATATGCTGATTCTTTTGGCGGCGCTGGCGCAGATGGAGGGTAATGCGGATTTTGCGGGTATGTACTGGCCTTTGCTTGAGAAGTGGGCGGAGTATCTAAAGGACAAGGGCTTCGATCCGGAGAATCAGTTGTGCACGGATGATTTCATGGGGCATCTGGCGCACAATGTGAATCTTTCGAGCAAGGCGACGTTAGGGCTGGCTTCGTTTGCGTATCTGTGTAAGATGCGCGGCGAGTTAGAGGCGGCCAAGGAATATGGCGAGCTTGCAAAGGAATTCGCGGTTAGGTGGGCCAAGGAGGCGGATGATGGCGACCATTTCAGGCTGGCGTTCGACAAGCCCGGGACGTGGAGCCAGAAATATAATTTGGTTTGGGACAGGATTCTCGGGTTCGGGCTTTATCCTGAGGCGGTCTTTCGCAAGGAGATGGATTACTATTTGAAGATTATGAATCCTTATGGCGTGTCACTGGATAACAGGCGAGGCGGCACCTTAGCCAAGCTTGACTGGAGCCTGTGGACGGCGACGCTGACGGGGAAGAAGAGCGATTTTGAGAAGGTGATGATTCCTGTGTTTAATTATGTGAACGATACCCCTCAGCGGGTGGCGATGGGCGACATGTACAACACGGCCAACAGTCATCATATCGGCATGCACACACGGCCTGTGGTCGGCGGGGTGTTTTTAAAGATGCTTTACAATAAGGGTGTTTGGAAGAAGTGGGCTTCGCGCGATAAGACCAAAGCGAGCGACTGGGCGGCGCTGCCGAAACGACCGAAGATCGTTGTTGTTGTGCCGAGTTCGGAGGATAAGCCTGTTGTGTGGCGGTATGTCGCGAGGAATCCCGGGGGCAATTGGTTTGATGCCGGTTTTGACGATTCAGCGTGGAAGAAGGGGCCCGGAGGATTCGGGACAGATGGTACGCCAGGTGCGGTTGTGCGGACAGAGTGGCGGAGCGGCGACATATGGTTGCGGCGGCAGTTTACGATGCCTGAAGGAAAGTGGAACAATCTGCATTTTCGCATTCACCACGATGAAGATGCGGAGGTTTACATAAACGGAACTGCTGTGGCTGTTCTGAGCAGCTACACGGTGGGTTATGATTATGTAGTGATGAGTGAAAAGGCTAAAGCTGCATTGAAGCCCGGGGCCAATACGATTGCGGTTCATTGTCACCAGACCAGCGGTGGGCAATATATCGACATCGGAATAGTTGATGTAATCGAGCAGGAGCCTGTCAAAGCAGGTGACGCCCGGTGAGTACAGTTTTATAGCGGCTTGTATGGAAGATATGGATATCGGATTAAATGTTACGAAAAAGGGGACGTGAGATGTTGCATAGCAATGGCCGATTGTCATTTGTGATGTCGTTGGTGCTGGCTCTGTTAATGGCTTGTGGTGCTATGGCGGAGAGCTGGCGGGCGGAATGGATTGGGATCGACGGCCAGAGCAAGCCCAATACTTGGCTTTGTTATCGCAAGCAGCTTGAGTTATCTTCTGATCCTAAAAAGGTGGTTGCGCGGATTGCGTGCGACAGCAAGTACTGGCTATGGGTGAATGGCGAGATGGTTGTATTCGAGGGGCAGTTGAAGCGGGGGCCTACACCTGAAGGTACTTATTATGATGAGGTTGAGCTTACGCGGCATTTGCAAAAGGGCAGGAACACTATCGCAGTGTTGGTTTGGTATTGGGGCAAGCATGGCTTTTCGCATAATTCCAGCGGCAAGGCGGGGCTGATTTTCGAGTCGAAGGTCCGGGGCAAATACCTTTTGAGCGATGATACATGGAAGGTGAGGATTCATCCTGCATACGGCTCGACGGATGGGCCTCATCCTAATTATCGCTTGTCTGAGGCCAATATTTTGTTTGATGCACGGAAAGATATCGAAGGTTGGTATTTGCCTGATTACAATGACTCGGCGTGGGTACAGGCGAAGGAATTTGGAACTCCTCCGATTGCTCCATGGAACCAGCTTGAGAAGCGTCCTGTGAATTTATGGAAGAACAGCGGTTTGCTGGGCTATGTAAGCGTGGAGAAGAAGGAAGATGAGAAGGGTAATCAAGTAATTATCGGCAAGCTGTCTTATAACGCTCAGGTGACACCATATCTCAAAGTGAAAGCCCCTGCGGGCCAACAGATCGATATCAGGACGGATAATTATATGGGAGGCAGCGCACCGAGCGTTCGAGCGATCTATGTCACCAGGGAGGGAGTGCAGGAATACGAATCGTTGGGCTGGATGAACGGTCACGATGTTTGCTATACAGTTCCCAAAGATGTTGCGGTGATTGACGTCAAGTACAGAGAGACTGGGTACGATGCAGACTTTGTTGGCGAATTCGATTGTGATGATGATGCGTTGAATGTCCTGTGGGAGAAATCCAGAAGGACGCTTTATATCACGATGAGGGACAATTACATGGATTGTCCCGACAGGGAGAGGGCGCAGTGGTGGGGTGACATGGTGAACGAACTGGGCGAGGCGTTCTATGTGTTTGATTCACAGAAGGGACCTTTGCTGGCAAAGAAGGGGATTTACGAATTAGCGAGATGGCAGAGAGATGATAAAACTCTGTATTCGCCTGTACCATCAGGCAGGCCAAATGGGCGGGTTCGCACCGACAAGCAGGATGGGATATGGGATATCGAACTGCCCCGTCAGATGCTGGCAAGCGTTGGATGGTATGGCTTTTGGACTTATTACAAATACACGGGTGACAAGCAGGCTATGGTCGATGTGTATCCGCATGTGAGAGATTATCTGAGTATCTGGAAGCTTGGGGACAATGGGCTGGTGATACACAGGCCAGGTGATTGGGACTGGACGGATTGGGGTGACAATAAGGATGTGCCTGTAATCGAGAATGCGTGGTTATATCTGGCTCTCAAAGCGGCTGTTGAAATGGCAAAGCTTTCGGGCAATAACGCGGATATACCGTTGTATCAGGAGAAGATGGATTCGATTGAGGCGAATTTCAATAAAAGCTTCTGGCAGGGTAAGGCGTATTGTTCGCTTAGTTATAAGGGACAGACCGACGATCGGGCCCAGGCGATGGCTGTTGTGGCGGGTTTTGCCAAGGAAGAATATTATCCTGCTATTCGGGAAGTTCTAAAGAAGGAATTTCATGCCAGTCCTTATATGGAAAAGTACGTACTCGAATCGCTTTATCTTATGGGGTCGCCGGAGCAGGCTATCGTGCGGATGAAACAGCGATGGGCAAAGCAGATCGAAAGCGATTTGACTACGCTCTGGGAGGGATGGGGATTAGGCAATGAAGGTTTTGGAGGCGGTACGTACAATCATGCATGGTCGGGAGGGGCGCTTACTGTTCTGTGTCAGTACGGAGCTGGTGTATCACCCAGTAAGCCTGGATATGAGGAGTATGCTGTTTTGCCTCAGATGGGAATCCTTAAGAGGATTGATTCTTTAGTACCTACTGCGAATGGTAATATCGAAGTACATCTTAAACGTAGTACTGATAGATTTACCATGAAGCTCGATTCTCCAAGCAAACTCCAGGCGGTAGTAGGTGTACCCAAGGATTTATTTAGTTTTACCGAGATCACGATCAATGGTCGAACAATCTGGAAAGATGGCAAACAGATGCGTAATGCCAAAGGTGTACGTTTCGAGCAGGAGTGCGAGCAGTGGATCAAGTTTCGTCTCGATGCAGGACAGTGGAAGTGGACGATCGAGGCGAAATAATAAGTTCCCTGATACGATCCTTTTGCTGACTATATAAAAAACTCAAGCGATTATTTCTGCTTTGAGTTAGGAAAAGTACGTGCTCTGTAGTTCAAGATGAACAACATGTCTCCGACGACTCTATCAAATTATTATAGAAAAGATTCGAGCCCATGTTTTTGCACACAGGCTCGAATCTCAAAAACTAAATGTGTATTACAAGCCATTATGGCCAAAGTACTTCATCGAGCCATGTATTAGCGAAAAGTGCAAAATCCTTGAAATCAACCACCTGATTCAAATCTACGTCTGCCTGCAGGTCTGGCCCGGCAAGTAGCCATTCGTTAGCCAGCACCATCATGTCAGGCATATCTACAAGACAATTGTTGTTGTAGTCATTCACCGGCTTGCCCAACTGATAAACACATTGTGGCGTAAAAAGCCCAATGTCATCGAAGAACATCAGGCCGCTTCCACCAGCCTGGGTTGTATTGCCTCTTGTGCCAAAGCCGAGTGAGATGGTGTCAATATCGGTCAGATTCAAACCTGGATTGGCATCAGTAAACTCGCTCAGAGCGATACCCTGGCCGTATTGGCCCCATGCGGTCCATTGGGTAACATTTGCCGCTTCGAAATCAGGATTGTAGACGGTTGCCATTTGACCTGCACTATCCTTAATCATGACGTACATTTGCTCCGGATCGTTGGTTTGAATGCCAATATCCTGATTTGTCCAGGTAGTGCCAGTGACTGTGCCTGTAGAGGTGATGTTGGAGAATGTCGCTGTTGCGGTTACGCCTGCTTGGTGACTGGTGATCGCAAGACCAATGTAACAAGGGGTATTCATCTGAATATCATACGTGCCAACCTGTGCCCATGTGCCTGGAGAGCCGCCAACATCATTGGCATGGTATGCGATAAAAGCACCGGCGATATCTTTGGTCAATCTGAGCCATTGCGGACGCTCTGTAATACTTGCCTGTTGGATGTTTGTGCTTGCTCCGCCAGGTTCGGCACGGTACTGGAAAGCAACGCCCTGGTTATTTGTCAGGCACATGAAAGCATGAACTGAATTCGGGTCCAGGCTCTCGCGAATCATGAGACCCGCCTTGACCCAATCATTCATATTCGTCCCTGTAGGAGCCTGGACCTTTGCAGTGATTGAAGCAGCACCTGAGCCGAGACTTTTCCAGGCATAGTGGAATTCGTCGTGGTAATCACCCTCATTCCCCAGATTCCAGATGTCGCTGCCGGTGCCTGTGATTGCGAAGGTACCGACTGGATTTTCTACGAGACTGCCTTGTGACTGGATGTGTCCGTAGTACCATAAATTCAAAGCCTTAATGCCATGCTGAGTCCAGTCACGCAGACCGGTCGGAAGCGTTCTTGTTATCTCAGAGTACTTATGATTGTTATCATAGAACATCGGACCTGACTGGAGACCATTGTGAACGATCTCTGTTTCGCAGAAATGCTCGTCGTTAGCGAATATCGGAGAAGGATAGCCTGCGATGGCCCCATTAGTCGGGCCGAAGTTGCCGTCGACCCAGGTTTCGAAGATGCGGTCAGGTGGATCGTCGTTGTAGTCCTCGAAATCTTCGATCATCACGAAATTGGCAGTTGTAAAGCTCCAGATGTTACCTTTCCATGGGCTGTCGGGATTCATGTTATTGACTTCATCCACGCGCCAGTAGTAGGTGGTGTCCCATTCAAGCTCGCCGCCAGGAAGCGGAGCGTAGGTCGTGCCAGTCTGATTGCCTTTGAACTGGGGTGAAGCCTTGGTTGCATTGGCGAGGGCTGCTTCATCAGAGCCAAAGTAGACATCGTGCGAAACTGCGAAAATACCTGCATTCCATCTAAGCTCAAGGTATTTCGAACGAGCATTATCCGAATTATTAATCGGGAACGGATTGCTGGCTTTGATAGGCGGAGAAAGTGCAGCCTGGGGGACAATTCCGGATGGTGTCCGGGGGCTGGCCCAGCTTAGCTGTGCCGTGGCGTCGCCGCCATTTTCATAGTAGTCCACCTGGATGCTGTACTTACCAGGAGACAATATGATATTGCCACTATGATTGGTGGCTGCTTGATCTATCCAGCTATCAACAACGAGCTGGTCATCGACCCAAAGCCTGATACCATCGTCACTTCTGGTGGTGAAAGTATAGGTTTCCTGGAACGGAATCTCAATTTCGCCGACCCATCGAACGGAAAAAGAATCGATATTCATGCCAGTAGCCGGCGCGTTTGCTCCCCAACTGAAGTTGATCTGATCATCAATGCGGTTTAAAATGAAGGTTTGAAAATTCATGCCATGGTAGTAGCTGCCCAAGAGGCCCCCGCCTGGAGCGGCCGTTGTGAAGCTCCAGACGTTGCCTTTGTAAAGCGTTTGTGCAGTCGGATTGAATTCATCGACTCGATAGTAATATGTCTTGCCCGGTTCCAGAGTCTCAGGTGTAAATGATGTATCCGGCACGAATTCGCCTTCACCAACGGCACCGTTAGCGACAGTGTCATAATCATCGCTGAAATATATTGTATGCACCATCGCATTGTAACCAGCAGACCATGTTAACTGTGCATTTTTGGGATCGACAAAAAGAGCTCCGTCGGCGGGTATTGGATTATATGCCTCGTATGGCGGCACCATGAAACTCCAGAGATCACCTGTGTATTTGGTTTGGCCGTTTGCCTCGATTTCATCTACACGCCAGAAGTAGGTAGTTCCTGGGACAAGCCCTTCAGGGTAAGGATAAGGCGCAAAACCTATAACGTAATATGTGCTGGTCTGGTTGCCCAGGAAGGTGTTACCCGTGCCAGTTAGCACGTCGTCATAATCGGTACCGAGATAAACATCGTGTGAAGCAGCAGTAAAGCCTGGTGACCATCTTAGACTTGTGTATGACGTGGTAATCAGTTCACCATCAGATGGAGTGGGACTATAAACAGTGCGAGGGGCGCCTATCTTTATATCGTCATAATAGATTGATGAGGCGCTGTTGCCATAAAGGTCGATAGCTTGAAGTGTCCCGTGTTCATTGTCGTCCCAGGTATGTGATGAAAGTAATGAACCATTATAGTACTCGTCGACAGTGTTGTTTTTAAGATCTATTATGAGCTTCAGTTCAATCCATTGATCATATACTATATTTGTTGTTTCACCGTTGGCCATCTCTGTAGTAAGAATCCCGGTTGCGAGGTTGAAATTTATTTGTACGGACCAATCTTGTCCCCCACCATCACTATACTGGTTGAGCAGAATGAAGAAGCTTTCGCCTGTAGTGCCTGATGGAATATACTGCATTGCAGTGAATACCCAAAGTCCGCCGGACTGGTCAAACTGGTGCACCAGATCGGAAGTGCCTAATACCTGAACAGAATTGGCGCCGCTATAAGCGTGTGTGCTCGATACCAGTGCGCCTGCGCTGGCAGTGTTGTCCCAGCCTTTCCATCCTGCCTGTCCATGCAGATCGCTTCCAGCGGCGTAGCTTTCAAAATCCTCCATGAACTCGGCGGCTGATGTGATTGAGCTGACTGCCATAATCGCAAGAATTGTGATGATAAATCTCTTGACTCTCATATTTCACCCCGTCCAAAAATAAGTAATAGAAAGAGACACCTTTAGCGCAAAAAGAAATGCTGCCAAAACGCCAAACACCATCTACCCTACAATTACCATATACCATTTCTATTATAGCAATAGGCCCTATAACAACAAACATGAAAATCTATTTTTATGGCATTTTTTGTTTAGGGGGTCGTACGGTTTGCAGTACAAGAAGACCAGAATATCTGCTCAATACAATGTGTATTTACAGAATTATATCGATTAGTGTGTCCTCATTATTGATATGAAGTTATTTTACAGTATGTGCTTGATAAATTGTGCAGTAAGAGATTTCGATAGATGAAAGCTTCAAAGGCGATATCGCTTGTCGTTGCCTGCGGGGATATGGTGATCTTTTGTGTTTGGAATGAAGAGCCTTATGATTTTAACGGTCTTATAAGCGTCGCTATCATTTTGTGATTGCCATATATTTGGTTTGGCGACTCATTAGGGGGGGCTATTACATCCAGTACGCCTGGTTGGGTAGTAAGCTTTGCGGGGTGGATTCTTCTTTTATTATTACCACCTTTGGGTGTTTTGCTTCAGTGGTATGCATATAGCGGTATGTAATGAAGAGACAGTATAAAGCAAAAGGGCTGTGAACGCTTTGCTCACAGCCCCATACGGGATATGTCTTTGGCGATTAAGACTATCGGTATTCTACCGTGCGACTATCTATAGTATGTTGCAGTTCAGGACTGCCGATCATCTTCGAGCATCTTCCTAAGCTGGGTGTTTTCGCGTCTTGTGGCTTCCAGGTCGAACAACTGATATTTGACAACGACTCTGAGATAATCAAGAGACTCCTGCAGACTGGTGAGGTTTTTGCGAAGCTCGTGTCTGCTGTTGCCAAGCTCGGCGGCCAGCTCCATAAGTTCTTTGCGCTGCGTCGGCGAAATGGAGTTGGTTCCCTTTGCTTTTTCAGTTGATTCATTCTTGCTGACAGGATCTTTCATCATTACCCCCTCGATGTTGTATTACTTCTTTGGCCTGTCCGGCACGCACTTTACTGTCATAGTCGATGCTCCCGACCATTGATATTATTTTAGCATACGTGACATTGCAGATCAAGAAAATAGCCGTCTAATGTGCATTCAGCCTCGCAGAACGGCGTTGTCACAACATCAGTGCAGTTGTTATGGGGCTTGGGTCGAAAACAATTTGGCTTAAGATTACTGCATAATTACCGTGTTGTTTGCAGTTGCGCTATACAGGGTGATGAGATGTGTGCCGGTCGAGTGTGGGGCGTGTTTTGGCGGAGTGTCGGTGCGCTTAAAGCTCGGCGGGCGGTGCCGCTTGCACCAGCGGTTTGAGAGGAGTGTGCTTACTGTGTGATACTGCGTATGCGGACTTTATGTGTTGTCAGGGTTACTACTTATTTATCGATAAGTAGGAATTTCCTACTACCAGAGACGGCAAGCTACTGTTAGCCTGCAATCAGGTGGGCAGACCATTCATGGATGGATGGGTAGAACCTAACGCAGGGGCGTCAAGCATGGATGCTTGTGGCCCCTATATCAAAGCCTATTCGAGCGGGATTGTCCCGCTGACGGGCAGGCCCTTGCCTGGTGCGATAAGGCAGTTTGTAATTACATAGGAACATTCCA
>CAZYMD010000130.1:0-14248 GCA_964649005.1 uncultured Pirellulales bacterium | reverse complement strand
ACACGAACCGTACTTCTCCGGGCTAACTCCCGGCTCCACCGGCATTTTACTCCGACAACTGTTTCGTGATGGCCAGACCAAGGCCGGTCCCTCCGTACCTGCGAGTGTTGCTCCCATCTACTTGTGTAAAGGAATCGAAAACGTCGCTCTGTCTCTCATATTCAATTCCAATGCCGGTATCTTCAACTTCGAACCGCACAAATACTTCTTCACCATCTCTCTGGAGAGATACGTTCAGGTAGACATGTCCTCGTTCTGTAAACTTCGCAGCATTGCTGATCAGATTCACCAGACACTGCTGAAGCCGAGCCGGATCGGTGCATATATTTGCCGGAAGGTCAACGCTCGTGATAATGCGAAAATCGAGCGATTTCTCTTCAACCTGATGTCTCATCATAGATTCCAGATTGTTAAGCAACCTGGACAACGAGCAACGAACAACACGTATCTTCAGTTTGCCTGCTTCCGCCTTTGAAACGTCAAGAATATCATCAATAAGTGAAAGTAGTGACTTGCCGCTCTCCGTGACGATATCGATGTACTCCCTCTGCTCCGTGGTAAGGTCCTCTTCGGCCAGCATCCCACTAAAGCCAATAATGGCATTCATAGGCGTGCGTATTTCGTGACTCATATTGGCAAGGAACTGGCTCTTGGCCTTGCTTGCCGCCATTGCCTCTCGAGCAAGCATATTTGCATGCTCAATCGCCTGCTCAAGCTGTACGTTGACCTTTTCGGTCTCGTAATTGGCACGACGCAAGGCATCTTCCGCCAGCCTGCGCTCGCTGTTGAGTAACACTTGGGCAAACTGGTCGGCAACCGTACACAGGAACGAAGTCTCGTCATCACGCCATATTCGAGGCTCGCCTGTGTGCTCGCAACTGACAACACCTACTACCTCGCCTCGCAGGCGAATCGGTGTATCGAGCATGGAAGTGATGCCGAACGGAACAAGATATGCCTCTGAAAACTCGGTGGTTCTGGGATCGGTGCGAGCATCTTGTGCAGCAATCCCTCTGCCTGCAACAAGTGCGTCGAAATATCGAGGATGGTCTTGGATTGCAACCACCGTGCCTTCTGAGTGCCTGGCGTCTGTGCGTTCGTAAATATCCACACATCGTAGTTCACAACGATCCTCACTGAGCATCCAAATGCCAAACCTCTCAACATCAACAACTCCGGCCGCAAGCTCGGTTATCATCCCGGCAGCCCGCTGGAAATCGCCACTGCCTATCATCTCATTCGTGACAAGCTCCACAACGGCAGCTTGCTGCTTCTGAATTCGATCCAGGCGAGCAGTCTGCTCCAGTTCGGCGTACTTTCGTTCGGTTATGTCGCGAAGAGTGAGCTGCCCCCATACCTTCTCCCCCTTCTTTTTCATCAATCGAGGATTCGCCTCAAGGTGGACTTCGGTTTTGTCCTTGTGCACAATTACAAGCTCGAAGGGCGGCCGCTCGGCCCCGTTAAGAACGAGAGTATACTCCCTCATGGCTGTCAAAAGCGACTTCTTTGCGATGAGGCCTGTTCTGATAAAATGCTTGCCGACCACCTCTTCGGCCGAGAATCCGCTAATGCGTTCGGCCGCCGGATTGAAGGATAACAATTTCCCTCCTCTGTCCAGGGAGATAATGGCATCAGGAGATTCCTGAACCAGTGAGGAATATTTTCGCTCGCTATCACGCAGCGCTAACTCGGACTCCTCGGCTCGCTTCTTGGCCAGCTCCGCATCTTCCATCATACTCAGGGCGGACTGACGACCCTGGATCAGTTTAACATTAGCCATGTTTTGCTCGATCCAGTTCTGCTCCATTGAGGCCACCTGATGTGCAAATTCCCGAAGGAACAGTAAAATCATCTCGGCCCTCTCGCTATTCACAACGGGAACCTCAGACAATGCAGTAAGATACTCTTCTCTGGGAAATCCGTACTGATCGGCCTGTGCCTTAAAAGCCTCCTTGTCCGGCTGATCGAGCAGAAATTGACCAACAAAGAGATTTGCAACGTGGGTGCCTTTGACACGTATAGGAATCGCCGCGTCAGTCAACCCGTTCTTGCACGTGTACATGGCAACTTCTTGCCCCACTAGCAACTGATTTGCCAAGGCGGTGTCGGACTCCGTACACTTTTCGCTTGCATGAGGATTCTGCCGATGAAAATCTGTGCAGATCCGCTGCCATTTCGCACCTATAACTATCTTGCCTTGCAGATCGACAATTGCCGATGCCATGCCGATACAATCGCAGAAACTCTCCAGCAACGGCTGCAGTTGCTTCATTCTTTCAAGAATGCAGTCAACGTCAAGCGCAGCACTATCCCTCATTTCCAAGCTTCTGTCCGGCTCAGCTTCACGCATATTATGATAAGCCGGGCTTCGGCCAAGCTCTCGGCATAGAGAGTTGACCTCTTCCTTCATCCGCAGAATACGTTCCTCACGCCCTAACATAGCCGCGTTGAATCTTTCCAGTTCCTTCAGTGATGCTTTCAAATCTTTCTGCGCCTGCTCGGCGCGCCGTCTGGCCTCGACCAGTTCGGTGACATCGATCACATTGAGCAGGACACCGTCATACCTGCCGGCGTGATAGATCGGTTGCATCCGAAGCATTACTTCGGCTCCGGCCACGCAACGCTGCATTTCAAGCGGTTTGGAATCCGGATTTTTTCGATAGCTTTCTATCTGATTGATCAGATGATTGAGAATATCGCCTGCATGCAACTCTTCCATTGATTTGCCAATGATCTCTTCGCGAGGAACCTTTACAAAACGACAGAAGAAATCGTTCACCTCGATGATCCTATTTTTCGCATCAGCAAAAACAACTCCCTCATTCATCCCTGAAATCATGGCCGCAAGCTTTGCCGCCTCCCGCTCCACTGCCTCATTGGCCTGTTTGCTCTCGGTGATATCCTGCATCATGGCTTGCAGCATTATCTGACCGCAGATAACCTGTGATCTGAGCGTTATCTCTGCATCGATTGGTGTGCCGTCTTTGCGCAAATGCCGCCAACAGAAGGTCTGCAGATGACCGGACATTGCCGCTTCAATACGCTCACCAGCAACCTCGACAGAAGACCTCCCATCCGGCTGCAACTCAGGCGAAAATTCCACAGGCGAATGACCTATGATATCGTCTCTCTCACAACCCCATATCCGACAAGCCTCCTCGTTACAATCGATGAACACATCCGTCATCAAGAAAACTCCAACAGGTGAGCTGTCAAACAGGAGCCTGTATCTCTGCTCGTTCTCTTCGAGGTCTCGCTGCGCTTGTTCTCGCTTGATAATTTCTTTGTGCAGATCGGTATTCGTGGACTGTAGCTTCTCGGTTCGCTCGGCTACACGTTGCTCAAGAGAATTATACAATTCAGTGAACTGCCGGGCGAGAAAGTTGAATGCTTTCGCCAGAGTTCCGATTTCATCTG
Source organism: uncultured Pirellulales bacterium (assembly GCA_964649005.1). Taxonomy (GTDB): domain Bacteria; phylum Planctomycetota; class Phycisphaerae; order Sedimentisphaerales; family Anaerobacaceae; genus CAZGMJ01. Next base: position 10,831 of record CAZYMD010000130.1, on the reverse strand, counting down.
TTCCAAAATCATCAATCGGGCTTATATGCCCATCTGTGCCTTGCGCCACGACATCTGTGAAATGCTTAGAAATCCTGGCGAGCCTGCGAGCCACCAAGGCATGAAACACCCAATATATGGCGCCAAGCAATACACCAAGTCCGACAATGAGCACAAGAGAATTTGCCAGCGTCTGCGCGCGAGCTGCAAGTCGATATTTCTGCACCGGGATTGCAACACTGTCCAACGCGATAACACTCCCCAGCTCTCTATGGAAACCGTTCTTGTCTCCGTAACGCGTCAGTAGAGACATCGGTGCATCTTCCGGCTCACCATGACAGCGAAGGCAGTTTTCCTCCATCCGCCGGGGGTAGAACTGTGCTCGATAGAGTTGGTCGCCAAGTGTTATCTGGCCCGACCACTGTTTTGACCCAGGATTCTCTTCGAAGTAACGAATTATTTCGAGCTCCTCCGTCGTCGCACGATTGCTTGGATTCCGGGGATTGTCGGAGGAAAACTTGATTATGTAGTCTGGAAATTGTTTGCGAACGTGCTCGAACACATTCCGAGCAACATAGGAGGTGGACATCACTTCCGGAACAAAATCACCGGAATCAACGTGACCTTCGGCAAAGGGCCGCACATACTGCGCTACATACTGGCGAACAGCCAGATCGAAATGCAGGGCTAATTCAGCCTGCTTGTCCAACAGTTCTTCTGTACGACGATTGCTCTGAGATAGGGTTCGAAGAAGAAGGACACCTGAGAATACGAACACCAATCCCGCCACCAAAATGAGGAACTTCGCTCCAATACTTCTTCGGAACACACTAAGTCCCCGAATACCTTTGGCTTCCTTAAGCCCATTTGATATCGGCTCCCACTGCCCGCCAACTCGCTTCATACTAATAGCCCCGCTCAAGCCTCTTCGGCAAGAATACGTTTATCACCCCGAATCTGTGCAGATCAACCTGATAACACAGAATACAGGCTCTACCGAATGTTCAAACCCCCAGAAATAGAGCATCAAAGCGATATCGACTGAATTAAATGCCTGCTTTGCCTCTAAATACCCACTAACCGCCAAATTCCGCCCACAGACAATGGACAACCACAAACCGGTACTACAATATTCCTGATCAACAGCAAAATGCTTGCTTATCGGAGTCACACGAACACCTCAGCCTGTTTCCCCCCGTTGCCCCCTCGGCACCCCATAGCACTTGCCAAAAGCCAAACATTCATTTATCACAATCAATCCTTGATAACAGATAAGTGCCCTGCGATGAGGTAAAAACACCATGAGAATTGCAAAAACCACTGGACCCCACCATTAGGAATGCTAATAATATTATAATAACAACTGATACACAAGAAGAATCCAGCAAATAATCCAATATAGCTTAATCAACACAAGCCTTTCTTCAAAAAGACTTTACGTTCCGATATATCCTTGTCCGAAGCATCCAGCCGCTCCGATCAGCGTTGACACGTACCACACCACTTGCTACAATGTCCTGCTCATGGTAAAGTCAGTAAGGACAATCGAAAAGAAACGGACTAAGAACTCATCCTCCAATGTCGCCAAGGTTAAGAGTAAGAAGGCCTTCAGAACCTACAAAGAGGCCATCAGCTATCTCTTTGAACGCACCGACTACGAGAGACAGCAGCGCGTGCGCTATAACATCACCACTTTCAGCTTAAAGCGTATGGAGAAGCTGCTTTCGCTATTGGGCAACCCCCATCGAAAGATAAATACCGCTCATATCGCCGGGACTAAGGGGAAAGGTTCTACTGCCACAATGCTGGCCAGAATGCTTGAGGCAAACGATTACACGGTAGGATTGTACACCTCACCGCACGTGGTGCATTTGCACGAACGTATTGCCGTCAACTCAAAAATGATCAACAGATCCGAGATGCTCGGCCTTCTCAATCGAGTACACGAACCGGTCGAGAAAATGTCAAAGACCGATCAGCCCACTTTTTTCGAGATCATGACTGCATTGGCGTTCATGTATTTCGCCGACAGGAAAGTTGACATAGGGATCATAGAGACCGGTTTGGGCGGCAGGCTGGATAGCACAAATGTCGTACGACCTCAAGTCGTAGGCATCACCAGTCTGAGCATAGACCATCAGCAACAGCTCGGACAGACGATCAGCAGCATCGCTGAGGAAAAGGCGGGCGTTTTCAAACGCGGTGTGCCGGCAGTCACGGTTGAGCAGGAACCGGCGGCAATGAACGTCTTGAGGTCTCAAGCCAATGCCATTAAAGCTCCTCTTAGTGTTACCGGCAGCGACATAGACTTCTCACATCGTTTCGAGACTTCGCGAGAAGAGGGTCCACACACTCGAATCTGCCTGACTACTGCTACAAGCAGGTTTGAGCACCTCAAAGTACCGCTATTTGGTCGACACCAAGCGATCAACTGTGGTTTGGCTCTGGCGATGTTGGACAAGCTCAAGTCAAATGGCTACAACATCGACAATGAGAAGGCCGCGCAGGGTTTGCTCGGCGTATCCCTCATCGGTCGAATGGAAATGATATTCTACGACCCCAGAATACTGATCGACGCTGCCCACAATGCCGCAAGCATTCAGGCTTTGATTCAGGCAATCGGGCAGAACATCCCCTACGATTCGATGGTCGTAATTTTTGGCTGCAATTCAGATAAAGATGTCCATGGCATGCTTAATGCTCTGCAATACGGAGCGGACAAAGTGATATTCACCCGGAGCAACTCGCCAAAGGCCATGTCGCCGGACGATCTTGCGGAAATCTACGCTGAAATATGCGGTAAGATGTACCAGACAGCCACCAGTCTCGGCGAGGCCCTGAGTCTTGCCAAGAGCGCCGTGGGCAAAGAAGATCTGATCTGCATAACAGGCAGCTTCTATCTTATCGGCCAGGCAAAACTGCGCTTTCAGCCGGAGATACGCGGGGCAAGGCTATAAGAATCATCTGTAGTATCAGGAAGCAACACCCTCAACAGCTACTACCATAAATGTATTCGGTCCCGCCACAGCCATCGTCTGACCAGCTTTCCATAAGGTATATGCTTTTTGCAACGATCATGTGAAAGCCAAACATACACGCGGATGAAATCCGTCTCATTCTCAGAAGTATAACCTCGAGCCCGCCAGCCGGTAGTCGTACCTGCAAATTGTACCTGTTCAAACGACTCTCCCCTGGGAACATTGATGATGGCTCATCATTCATATCCACCTTCTCCTTACATTGGGAGCCATCAACGAAAGAATCCTGCGAGTTTAGAAACGCCCCTTGATCGTAACCATCTGGCCGACCTTGGGAACCTCAAACGGTATGAAGCATTTATCGTGCCAGTCCCACCGCAGCCAACGCAACGAAGCATCCGCCAAAGATTTCGAGAACGTGAAGACCGCCTCTACAGGCAGACCTCCAGCATCAACTTCCGTTACATTTACGGTCATCCGAGGCAGTTCCACCGTATCTCCGACATGCATCGGATATTTACTATGGCGAAATCCTTCATTGAACGCCTCGTACATATAGACCATGTGAAAGGGCCTCTCCTGTCGGCCTGAAAACAGGTTACCCGATTTAGCTCGGACATTAAGACTCCTCTCGTCCAACCGTGTTACTTCGAGAAGCGCAAACCCAGGCGCCAGGACGCGAAGAGCCTTGGGCAAAGGCTGCCGCCGAAACTCTCGATAAGTCGGCATAAAAAAGAGGCTGAAAGGATTCGGAGCATTGACAATAACAGCTTCCTGATCTTGCAGGCCAGGCATATCCCCAATATCCATAGTCGCGACAAACTGTTTGCGCGTTTGGCTGACCGTTATTGGGCTGATTATTCGCCCAACCACTCCAAATACAATATGAACGAGAATAAAGAAAACAAAACATACCTTCGCCAAAGATTGCCACAATTTCCCTGCAGGCAACCACTGTTCCTTCCTGGACCATGCCCCCATAAACTGAGCTATCAATGCAAAAGCAGCGACAGCGACGAAGAGCAGGTTACGATTCATCGGGACTGTCGCGCAGATAGGCACAACAGACATCAACATGGCCAGCAGCCAAAATCTCGCCATGCGGTTGTGACGCAATAAAGGCCCCAGGACAACCAGTATGAAAAGAAGAAAAGCATACGCACATGCCACCACGTAAGGCCTGTAAGATTCGCGAATAAAGCTGTATATCTCCGAAGGCGGGCCGCCCAACTGGGCAAGCAGCAGAACCGGTCCCCTTTGCAAAAACTCCAGCATAAAGCTCAACGGCTCCCTGCCTGGATCAATTATGAATCCACTACCAAACGCTCCGTTCCCCAGCTTGTTGTAAACCATCCGCCATACCATGATGATTACGAAAGCAGGAATAAGGCTCATGCCACGTTTGAAAATGCTCCCGCGTTCGACGATCAATGCATAAGCGAACAAATAAGCAAAGGTCGCAATACCCGCCTCACTCGACAGCAGCGAGCAGGCCAGAAAAATATTCGACAATATTGCCGCCCAAACCGATCCCGACGACCGCCACTTGTGATACGCCAGCACACACAGCAGCGCAAAAACAAGAGAAACCAGCAAACATCTGTTCGCCAGCCACAACGTGGGAAAATAGTTGCTATCGTCAAGAACGTACATCAGCGCCGCCAGCCCAGCCACCCAGCCGGGCCCAATCAACCGCCTGTACAACAATGTAACCAGCAGCACTATCCCCGCAAACCAAAGCACGTTGTGCGCATGTATCAGCACCGTCCGGTCGGGCCAGAGCCGGTAGTCGAGCCAGTGCGTAAAGCTGTCAACCGGCCGCCAGTTGGACGCCCGATAGTCTTCCTGCGTCCACCAGTGCATAGTGCCGTAATCACGAAGCTTCATGAAGTCGCTCTTCGTGCGGTTGATCGTGTGCATCTCCGACAGGACCGTACCCAGCTTGCCGGAATTATCAGGAACAAGCCCGATCTCATGCAACATATCTGGAAGCGTATTAGGATCCACAAGCTTTGCGCGATGACGCAAATCGTCCATCGGCCCAAAGCCCGTGAACAGCGCCGGAATAGACACGACAATAGCAATTCCCGCAAGAATCAGCGGAAGCCTGCGATGCTCCAGCAGTCTCATTATAGAAGCTATGATGCGTTCCTTCGTCATAGATTTTTCTCTGCAGCTCCGTTGTCAGATACAAAGCCCCAATTATCCAGATCACCCGCTCAAAAGAAAGAAAAAAGAAACACTGCAACTACAATCCACCCCCAGGCCTGTACAAGCCGCGCACATAGCAAGAGCTTGGATCGTCCAGACGAGGCAATTCGCCGAAAACCGCTAACCAACGGTCCGGCGTAGAAACGGAACGTTCATCATCAGGGATGTTATTATATAGGAAGCTCCAAAAGCAATCACCGGCCCCACCACAATCGCTACCAACAGCCCCTCATCAGCCGCCCGACGCGACATCTTCACACGCATATACTCAAGCACCAACGGATGGAACACATAAATCCCAAGCGTAGTCGATGTAACCAACGCTTCGGCCTTTGCAAAGATAGCTCCACCAGGCTGCCATCGCTGCTCGATCTGACGCGCTGCGCAGAAAATCACAAGGCCCATCAAAATCACAGGCGGGCAGAAGAAATCGACAATATACACATCGCCCACATATCCAAGATTGTCCACGAACGGCTTCGCTATCACAATCGAATAGACAACCGCCAGCGCCGCCAGCACGGCCAGTGGCCACCCAAAGATTTTTTTCAACTCGATAGACCGCAGCTCGTAGCCGCAGAGGTAGTATCCTATAAACGGCACGAAGACCGTAAAAATCGTACGCTCTCTACCCCAGTACAAAATATTCAGCGGGTAGTAGATCGCAGCCAGCCCGAGGATAACCGCAATCGCAATAAACCGCTGCTTCTGCGTCGAACGCCTCACGAAAGCCCGCAAAGGAGGCGTCACTAAATAAAGCCCCGGGATCATCAGCAGATACCACAGGTGGTAGTACGGAGTGGCCGTGAATATCAGGTGTGCCGCACGCCTGACCGACATATCCTCGTGCCCTATATACCTCCTGGCGACCAAAAAGACCGCCGTCCAGAACACGACGGGCACTCCGATCCTGCGCATGCGCTTCTTATAGAAATCGATTGCCGATTCATTTCTCGGATTGCCAAGCAGCAGCACCCCGCTAACCATCACGAAAACAGGAACCGTCCAGATAGCCAGAATGTGAATCCAGTTCCCCACCCACCAGCCAAAGCTCCGCGGCTCCTGACCCCGCGCCGTCCATATAGCGATATGGGCCGCCACAACCGTATAGATAGCTGCAATTCGCAGCCAGTTGATATAGCGTATGCTGGTGGACTTCGCCTTCAGCACTGATTATCTCCAAACGTAAATAGTTCGCACTGATCCGTCAGTGCTTTTGGCCAGATTGTATGCCCGTCACCCGCTAAATCAAGAACAAATCACCCACCCCGCCTGACCTTAGGTCATTGGGAGCAGCGCAGTCCCGGCGCGCCGACATGAAAATCTCTCCCTCGCGACATTCGTTCACCACCCACTATACTATCTGCCCTACACCCTGTGATGGACCATATCCTCAACTCCTGTGCTGGACCTGATCCGGTATGATTGGGTATCGATCCAGTGCCAGATGTGTCAACATTGCGAGCAACGCGAAGCAATCTGATACCCTGGTGTCATCCTGAGCGAGCGGAGCGAGTCGAAGGATCTCCCCTCTTAATTGAGTTCAATCGCACTCCTTCAGCACAATCCTGCTTCCCCTTCGCTTCAATCACCGCGGCACAAGTTCTATCCAGTGCTATGGCGCCCAGCGTCTTTCCGGCTCTGTCCGGACTACAGACCCAAACTCTATGACCCTGTATCCGTTTCTTTCGCCCCATCTCTTGGCCGCAGCTTCCAGACTGGGATGCCCGCAGTTGAGAAAGGAGCGGGCCCAACCTTGTCCTTCTTCGCCACCGCTGACCAATCTTGAAAGCGCGCTTATAACCAAAGAATCGTCCTTTCGCATCTTCAGTAATGCATAGGCAGCATTATTGCGCCGAGCAGTGATACCCGAACTCATGTCTGCAAGAAGAACCTTCCGAGTCTGATGCCAGTTTTCCGAAATTGTAAAAACCTGATCGTTCGCAATCCACAAATATACCTGCTCGGATTCGTTGCGAGGCTGCCAACCCCACCTGCTGATTGAATTGATAAGAGCTACATTCACCCCCCAAGCCTGCACCTTGGGCGTTAAATATTCGAGTGCATCCTTACCCAATATATTGCACAGCGCCACAGCACTTTCGGAATATTCCCCTTTGTTGATTCTCTCGACCAAAGAGCCAACCGCACGTTTATCGCGCATTTTTCCAAGCACCCTCGCAACTGCATTAAGCGCAATGGATTTAGATGGCTCCACTCTTGCTGGCAAAGGGACAGGCCTACTCGCGCGATTGCTCCGTGACGAAACTCTGGGCCTCGGCTCCTCTCGTGCAGTCCCTTTTAGTTTATCTAACAAAATATCTGCGGCAGGAGAACCGATGCCAATCAGCGCGCCTTCGGCGCCTTTGACAACGTCCTGTTCACCCGAACCCAGGCAATCGATGAGCGGCTCGACAGCCGCTTTACCGATTTGCGACAAATCGGACCATTTATGCGCAGCTATGAGGTACTTTATCTTGTCCTTCTCGTTCGAAGGCTCGTAACCCAACTTTACAAGCGCCTCGGTTGCCGCCTCTGATACACCAGGATTTCGATCATCAAGAATATCCGCCAGCGCCTTCACGGCTCGCTTGTCTCCAATCTCGCCTAATGCCTTGGCCGCTGCTACTCGTTCGCTTGTTAATCCGTCTTTGAGCACGTCAACAAGCGCTCCCACCGCATTTGCCTCACCAATCTCACCGAGCACCTCAGCCGCCGTAACACGACCGCTGCTGGCGCCGAAGCCCGATCCCGGCTGCCGCCAGTCATCCTTACTCGTTCGAAGATATCTGCATATTGGGTCCACCGCAGCCGGTCCAATCTTCAGCAAAGCATCTTTGGCCCTGCTTCGTACAGATCCCCCTTCGGACTTGAGGTTTACAATGATAGGCTCAGCAGCCTCCTCCGAACCGATCTCGCCCAGGATTTCAATCACTTCCTCCTGTAAATCCCAATCGATGTCCGTTTTGTCTCTGGCGAAAGATCCCGAGAAATCCGATCGAGACTCAATGTCTCGTCTCTGCGCTTCCCTGCGGGCGGATTGTGAGCCAATGTCTCTCCCTTCTGTAAATCTCGAACCCGCGTCGCTTCCGCCAAAACCGCTCAGGTCCATGTCAATCTGCTGAATATCCGTATCGTTCTGCTCTAAACGCTCGACATACCTTTGTCGCCTCTCAGAAGTTCTCTTAGGAACAGCTCGGCCCATATCCCGGGCCCGCTGTATGGCCTGATCCAGGGATTTGAGTCGACTGAGTGTTTGCTCGTGTTCCTTGACAAGAGCGTTACGTTTTGACTTCAGCTTCCTGGAGTCTTTAACCTTCTTTTCGTCGATGCGAGTCTCAGCCTTGTTCGTAACCACGCGACTGGCTTCACTCGCTCCATAGGCCCGCACATTGAGATCGTTCAGCAAGTCAACCAAAGGACCTGCCGAGGGCTCGCCAATCTTAACCAACTCTTTGGCCACTCCCCCTCGTGTGAACATATCACCATCGACAAGCGCACCGATGAGATACTCGACGATTCCCTGGCCCCCCATTTCGCTCAGTGCCTTGATCGCCTCTCTGCTGGCAAAGCCCGACGACTTGTCCCCTCGAACGAACCGGGCTATGTACTGCTCCGCCTCACTGCCGCCGATTGTCTTCAATGCCTCAACTGCATGGCTGTGAAGGTGAACCCGGCGATCCTCAAGAAACTTCGCCACTGTCTCTACAGCGCGCGCATCGCCAAGCTTGCCCAAAGCCTTGATCGCCTCCTCGCAGGTAAACAGATCCTCCTCAGCAGAAGTATCGAGAAACTTTATCAAGGCATCAACCACCTGCGAACCCCCTATCATTGCCAGTGCCTTCGGCGCCGACGACCGTGCTATCGGATTCCACAAGCTCTGATCGCTGAGGAATCCTATCAAGGGCTCAACAGCTCTTCGATCGCCTATCTTACCCAACGCCTCCGCCGCGGCTGAGCGCGAGAAGCCACCCTTGTCGCTGCTGTCATTCAAACACTCAATCAAAGGCTCAACAGCTCTCGTATCGCCGAGTTCGCCTAATTTTTTCGCCGCAGTTATCCGCTTCTGCATCGTTGTGCTATCGAGCTGGGCCATCAGACTTTCGACGTCCGAGGCGCTAACCTCAGCACTGTGCGCATTCGAAAGCCCCAGGACCAGCACCACGAGAATACCCATCACTCCAGATCGCTTTCTGCCGGACACTTTTCGACTCCTTTCCATCCACTTGCTTACAGTTCACTCCCGACCCCGCAACCACTGCCGCATCAACGCAGTTGCAGCACTAACGGCCCATCCATAAGACAACCCGAAGCCTAACATTTCTAATTCCCACTGTCAATCACACCAACCTCAGTAAACTAAATACAGTTTCCAAAACACTCGCAAACCTGCTTTTCCGCCCCACCGTCATCCAGAGTTTATCCCGGCCACCGAGCCGGGACGCAAGCGGGAATCCAGCCCTTGTCATTGCGAGGCCGCTTGCGGCCGCGGCAATCTCATACCCCTCCACATGAGAAACCACACACGCATCCAGCCCGACTTTATCCTGGACGCGAGCCGGGACCTCAACGACCCTTAATAGAACCGACACGCACGCATACATAAGGCGCCCGGCATGGACTCAACCATTTTGTCACCCTGAGCGAAGCTTGCCCCCTGGGGGCACAGCGAAGTCGAATGGGTCTGGCTCCAAACGCATCTAACGCCACACAACGGAAATGCATCATCACCAAGGCCCTGCCCATTTCTACTTTTTACAGTGTAATTTTGATTTTTTCTCTTTGATCTTTGATTCCCCCACCACCTTTTTTCAAGATTTTCGCGATTGACAAAATCCCAATGATTCGATACTTTCAATCCAGAGAATCTTGTGGCTCTAACAAAACCTGTCCTGCATTCCTGTCATTCCCGCGAAGGCGGGAATCCAGGCTGTCTTGTTAGAACTTCAGAAGAGACGCGATTATTGTACAACGAACAGAGAAGGTCTTTTGCCATGAAGATGGCAGCCGCAAATATCGTTGATTGCAGAAACATTCGGCAACTCCTGGCAGGATCGAGTTCGCCCCACCGCTCCGTGCCGCCCATCCGATCTTCAATCATTGCGAGGAGCAACAATGATCCCGGCTGATAATTTTGAATATGTTGGTTTTGGCTGGCGCGTGCTCGCAGCTCTCGTCGATGCAGCCATAGGCTTTGCGCTTATGCCTGTTAGCATCACTTTGATGAATTACTCCTGGGCTCACAGAACCATCATCCCGGGAATAGCTCATTCTGTGATATGGACAGTTTTTTGGATGTGGCTGATTGTTAAGTTCGGAGCCACGCCGGGAAAAATGGTCATCAAAGCCCGTATAGTCAACGCCAATGGCGAATTTCTAAATTGGCAAAGAGCCTTCATGCGCATGTTATTTCCCGGATTACTCATTTCAATTAATTCACTTTTACAGCGATACCATGCCATGAACGCTGCACCACCCGAAGCAAGTATAAATACTTTCTGGGAAGTGGGACGCGCCATAAATCAATATGGTTATCCCTTTCTCAGAATGTTTGGAATGTTTTTGGGATTGACTGTATATATCGACGTGCTCGTCGTCCTCTTAAATAAAAGAAAACGAGCCATCCACGATTTCATCGCTGGAAGCTTCGTCGTTAAAAAAGA
>CAZYMD010000129.1:0-14367 GCA_964649005.1 uncultured Pirellulales bacterium | reverse complement strand
GCCCACCTGGAGTAGCGTTTTTCAGACTGTGGAGGGCGGTCTGGGCTATTGGGCTGGCAATCGATTCCGATATGGTCCTCCGAAGTTCAGTATGAATGCCACGCCGCAGTGTTACGACTATGAAGTCGGATCACCCGGGTGGTCATTCTTTTATAGCACCACAGCCCTGCCGGACGATCGACTGGGTATTGCCCAATTGAGCAACCGACTGCTCATTCCACCGGACGCCCTGCCTTTCGAGGGCAATCCAAACGGTAAGTTCTTGGGATACACCTATATGGCCCTCCCCTTTACCAAACCCACAACAGGCGATCCTCCCACTGGCGACCAGGCCTGGACCTGTTTCCTAAGTGCGGCCAACTTCAAAGGACCGATCGCCTATTATATCCCTGAGACCTGGAGCAAGATCGGAAAACTGTTTAACTATCCGTTTATCTATGGACGTGGACTCGACGCCCGGCCGGGAATTATGGGCGGCGGAGCCATGGAAATCAATACTGTGCCTCGTTTTGACGCCAAAGACGCACAAGGTGTCGTTTATTCTAAGATACCTAAGTTGCAGTTCCCCGTAGACGACAAGGGAAGATGCCTTCTGGTGCAGGACGTAACATATTATTCGAAGGCGGCCCTTTATGACGCCTTGAAAGTTTGGCGGGATGGAGGGCCGGTCTGCTCCGGACGGTTCGACGACAGTGGCGCCTGGAAATCGACGTTAAGTACGCATATGCCGCGTTTCGATCAAGCCGGTAAAGAGATTACCGGTGTCGACAAGGTTTTTGAAACTAGGATATTTGAATCTAATGTTTGGGGACTGCAGTGGAACGACAGCGATATCTGTCCCAACGGCCTTTTCCCGCAGTATTCCAAACATGTCGGTGACAAGCGCGTGGCGGTTTCCGCCGCGGAGGTGCCCCCGGAGACGCAACTCCTGACCAGGCAGTTCAAACTGGCGCAGCGCGGTAAACCCTACACCTCACCGACTACCGGCGCCTGGAGTAATCCAGGCCCGGCAAGAGGGCCATTTAAGGTTACTCTCACCGATGGCTCGATGGTCACCTACTTTTGGTATCGTTTTGTCGATCAGCCGTCATTCCAGCAATATAAGTGGAGCGACGAAAAGAAGGCGAAATTGCAGTCCTTTGTCGAAAATATCCATGCCAACTGGCTGATCGATAGAGACTACATGGCTCCCCCCAGCAGAGGAACTTTGGCGAAACTTGATCCGGCGCTGATTGTGACACCGCCCGAGGGTCTGGATGTTGGCTTTGTCCCAATCGTGACGGGCCAGGAAGATGCCGGCCAGTAATGTGAGGCATGTGGGATTGCTATCCAAAGAGTTAATGGGATGATACTAAGGACGATTTGAGTAAATACGTCACGTGTGCATGACAATTCTATAAGGATACAACTGAACTATAACTGCATAGCTCATTGTCTGCCGAATCCATAAGTGTAGCAATAACAGGAGTTGCCCGTTGTCGAAAGTATCATCAGGATTGCTTGTTATCGCTTCAGTCTCCTCTCGAAGGCAGCCTGACCAACGTAATGGACCTGCCAATGGAGCTGCTGGAAAAGCTATTCGGCAATCTGGCAAGCGATCCCAATAGTGCGGACTGATCATTATCAGCGAAATTATACTCATTTTTTCACAGTTAAAACTTTTTCCAAGAACATTTTTTAGATAAATCCTGTAAACTATAGGTATATCCTTTTCTGGCAGATTTGAGGCTTGGGGGGCCTCTTATATATACGCGAAGGCTTATATCGTGGAGACTGTTTTCGTGGTCGGTATAAAGGAGAACCAACATGAGGCGAGAAGTAGCAATTCCATTTATCACCATCGTTCTGTTTGCACTAACTAATCTATGTTTTTCCGCCCAAACCACGGTAATTTACGTGGATGATGATGCCCTCGGGGCGAACAACGGCGCCTCTTGGGCCGATGCCTATGCATATTTACAGGATGCACTGGCCGATGCCAATACTGCGCCAAAACCTGTGGAAATCCGTGTAGCGCAGGGAATCTACAAGCCCGATCAGGGGGCAGGTATAACACCAGGCGACCGCTGTGCTACGTTCCGTTTGCTCAACGGAGTAACAATACAGGGTGGTTACGCCGGCCTTGGTCAGCCCGATCCTGATGTTCGTGATCTTGCGCTATATGAAACAATACTGAGCGGTGATTTGCATGGTAATGATGAGGGTGAAGGAACTTTTTTAGAACTAAAACAAGATGACAGTTCATTGCTTGTCTATAGCAACAATAATGATGAAACTGCGATAATTGATGGCTTCACGATCACACACAGCTTTACAAATATGGATGGTTGTCCAGAATTTGGCCTCTACTCAGGAGCAATACTTATTGTCTCGGGAGGGCCAAGAGTATTGAACTGTCAATTCAAGGACAATACTTCTCCTGGTTGGCCTATTACTATTTACAAGGGAGGCTGGCCGGAATTCAGCGGATGTGTTTTCGATATGCAGCCCTGTGGAATGTATTACAGTGAGAATGAATGCAGCTTAACCTTTAATAATTGTATATTCCGTGGTAATCCGGAACGTAGAGATGATGATTGCGTAATCCTTTGGGTTGGAGGTAACTTTACCTTTACAGATTGTATATTCGAAGATAGTAATACGGGCATTGGACAACATGCCCTTTTCGAAGAAGCAACATTTTCTCTTACTCGCTGCCAATTTCGAAGAAATCATTATGGTATGATGCTCTACACTACAACAATTACGTTGTCCGATTGTGTCTTTGAACAAAATGATAGAGGTGTGTCAACCAATGGCGATTTAATTATGGAAGACTGCGTATTTACCGATCATGATGACACTGCTGTTACTATCGCCCCGCCGGACGAGAATTATATTTTAAAGGCAAGCAGGTGCACTTTTCAAAGGAATTCAGGTTTCGTGGCAGCAGCCATAGAAGGCATGCATTCCTCCTCCTTATTCATATCCGACTGTATATTTACTGCGAACTCGTGTAGGGCTAAAGGGAGCGTAATACAGGGTTTTGGTTATTGCGATCTGAAAAACTGTGCTTTTATTGCTAATATAGTTCCCTGTGTTGAAAGTATAAATGAAATCCATAATTGTGTTTTCGCAGGTAATGCGACAAATCAAAGTGGTGGCGTTATAAAGGGCACGAGTGAATATTCTGTAATTGACCACTGTACTTTCGTTGGCAATGTCGCTGGTAACAGGGCCAATGCAATATATAGATCGGCAATAAGTGCAGCCGGCAAAGTAAAGAATTGTATTTATTGGGGTAATGTTTCAGATAAGATGTATGAAATGCCTGAGAAACTTATGGTTTCGTATTGCGATATTCAGGATGGCTGGACTGGTGAGGGCAATATAGATGTCGATCCGTGCTTTGCAGAGATGGGTTATTGGGATGCAAACGATACACCTGAAGATCCGAACGATGATTACTGGGTCGATGGAGATTACCATTTGATGTCACAAGCCGGGCGCTGGGATGATCAATCTCAATCATGGGTGCAGGACGAAATGACCAGCCCATGTATCGATGCTGGCGATCCTGACAGCCTAATCGGCACCGAGCCATTCCCTAATGGCGGTCGGGTGAATATGGGGGCTTATGGAGCCGGCAGTGAAGCCAGCGAGACTTACTTTGGCGGTTCCGTCTGCGAGACAGTCATAGCTGGTGATATTAATGGAGACTGCGTTGTTGATTGCAAAGATTTCACGATTATGTCATCGCACTGGCTGGCACAGGGCTCTGATTTTCAAAACGTTCCGCCTACGGTGACTATCCTCGAACCAGTAGATGACGCTCAGTTTGACTGGCATGACCCAGTAATATACCGAGCACAGGCTTTCGATTCCGATGGCGAAATATCAAGTGTAGCAGTGATGGGTGAGTGCAAAGTAGAAGGTGGAACATATGGTCTTAATAGAAAAATGGAGAAAGTTGCGAACGGTTGGGAAAAGCAATTATCCTGGTCCAGTGGGTCACCTCGTCATTGCTACTGGGTCATTTGGATAATGGCGACGGATGATGATGGTGCGACAGGAATATCGGAGAAGATTACTATTTTTGTGGACTGAGCCTTATAATAATAAGATTAAACGTTTTAAATCATCTTGGCAGCTGTAATTCTCTTTCTGCACGTGCAATGGTTGCCAAGGTGACATAGGGCAAGTTTGGAGGGGGTGAAGGAAGCAGGCAGTGGAAAATCTTCGAGTACGCCGTAGCCAAGCGTGATGTGTGGGAAGAAATTTGCGAAGCTGGACTTGTCCCTGTAGTTCTCTATCCATAGCAATGTCGAAGTCTCCACCTCGCTCGGACTCACTAACATCTCAGCGGCAACATCGTAGCTCACGTACTCAGCAAGCCGCTCCATAACATCCTCGTGAAGCGCCTGTATAGCATCATCTCGTTCTATCCGCACAGAAGAAACCTGCCTGCCGATTGAGTTCGTCTCAATATGTATCCCGGCTACTTTCAGGCTTTCGATCCGATGGCGATGCGCCAGCGAATGAAGAATCCCCCTGACATCGTCAACATCCCGCTGCTCAATACACCCCATAGCCAGCGACACATGCGGCAGGCAGCTTTCACTGTCCAGGACAATCCCACCGCGATGGTCCAGCAGCAGTCGCCTGTTCGCTTTTATAGCGACTTGAGCCATCTCCTGCGATGGTAGCAATACCACATCAACAGCAATCTTTCCCACAGCCAGCCTCCCTATCGAATCCCCAATGACTATCCAACCCACATATTTTCAGCAAACCAGCGCCCCAATGGCGGCCTTTGGCCACAATCTTTGAAGCCACAAATCCATTAAAACAGCGAATAATAATATATTCCAAAGCACGCCCGAAAAGCAGAAAAAATCGCTCTGAGGGCTTTTATGCCGGGAATCCCCAAAAAAATGTCGAACAGAATGCACGAACCTGCGTATTATGGGTGTATACTCATCCTCCTTTAAAAAGGACAAAATGGGGGGCGGCGAAAGTCGTTCCCCTCCTGTCTTTTTGGCCCGATTTTCGCCCGAATCCTGGTCAATCTGGCGGAATCTTTTCTCCGGTGACAACTGCAGAGTTCAAAGGCTTTCCAGCATCTTTTTCCACCTGCTGATGTGCCCATCCTCGTCGGCCTGATCCTTTTCGATGGCACCCCTGGTCTCGTCGTCCCACTCGATGGTCCGCAGCAGCTCCGCATAGTGATGCACCGCCTTCGATTCCACCCAGATACCCGTCTTGAGAATCGCCTTCCTGCCCAGCAGCCGCGAGCCGAACCCGAAACAGAAACCGACCATCCAGAAAGCCGCCCTGAATATGCTGGGCCGAAAGCCAAACTCGTACAGCTTGATCTGAAAGTCCTGATAGTGCGTCATCTCGTTGCACATCGCCGCGATCAACTGGCGATTGAACTCGCAGTTCTCCCTGCTGAGCTGGAACTTGTATATAGTCTGCGCCATCAGTTCCAGCGTGTGCAGTGTCAGCAGACCCTTCTTAATCGACTTGAGCCTCGCAGGGTCCATCCCCTCGCCGCGCATCTTGAAATCCTCGTCGCGCGCCTGGGGCCTGATTATCGAGATATCATACCCGGCTTCATTCTGATGTTCCTGGTCAGCCATCTGGCTACCCCCTTGTTCAACTTCAATCGAAGCGTTGTGATATGCAGTACTCAGTTCTCCTGCATCACATGCTCGTCGTATTCCAGCTCGAACCGGAGCTTATGATTGGCCTCTTCCTGCGCCAGCGTCAAAAATAGCTGCCTGCAGCCTTCATCCATCACCGTCTCGGCCAGATCGTTATATAATTTGAACGCCGACTTCTCGCGCTTCATCGCCAGGATGATGGCGTCCTTATAGCTCATATCGGGCCTCGGCTCGACTTCAACGACATAGTCGGCTATCTTCAGATCGGGCACATCCTCGCGCGGGCTGAGAGTCACAACACCCTCGCGCTTCATCTTTTCCAGCTTGGTCTTGTGCCCTAACTCCTGCATCGCGAAATTATCAAAGACATCGCGCATCGCCGCGTTATCCATACTTTTACCTAAATGCTTGTAAAAATCATGCGAACTCTGCTCCTGGACTATGGCAAAATCCAGAATCTCATCAACAGAAGTATTACCCATTATTCAATGTCCTTTCAAAACTGAGTTATTCGATGGCAATGCCCGGCTCTCTTCGATCCACACGCCGTCAATCCCCAGAGCCCCATCTTATATGGACAGCCGACCCAACACCCCCCGCGATTATGCCCCCTTTGTGCAACCTGTCAAGCAACACATATCCGGCTTTATTGCTTGCTCCATATCCGTGTGTTCAGATTCAGCTCGTCGACGATCCCTATCGCCAGACTAAGGTCCTCGAAATACTCACGTATCGGGCCGAATCGAAGAAGCGACCGAAATATCTTCGGCTCGAACAGGTCTTTCGTATACGAGACAGCGACAAAGACCATCGAGCCTATGAAGGAAAGATATATCTTCTTGCCTGTCCTTCGTTTGAACTTCAAAATCCTTTCCATCAGGCTCGTTGACAATACATACCTGGCCTCAATTTGATCGCTGCCATACACCGCGAATTCCTTTTCGAATTCAGGGTCCTCTAATTTTACCAGTTGACCTCGGAAGATGTTCATCGCTTGCAGCTTTTTCCCGAATCTTCCCAGGAGTTTCTCCGCCTTATCCGGCAGGACAATAGTCTGCCCGATGAAATGCTTGTTGAAATCGCCCACAAAAAACAGCCCCTTGAAAACCGTATATCGCCGGCGGTTCTTACCCGAACCGGACTCGTGTTCCGCATTCAGTTCAGAGAACTTGATTCTCGTCCGTCCGACCGTCCCGCGGACAAGATCGTCGCCCTTGTATCGATTCGGTTCGGTCCTGAATATCTTGGACATCATGAATATCGATTTGTCGATGCAATCGTTGGGCCTGTACTCCAGGTTCTCGTTCATGAACTTGACGAGCTTCTCTATAACCATCGCCTTGAACCAGCACACATAATCCCTGCACATGAACTTGCATATGAATCCACACAACGCCGCGATGCCAATAATCGGAAGGATAATAAGCACAGGCTGATGAGGAAGATAGCTGTACGTTAGAATAAGCGAAATCACCAGAGTACACACAGAGCCGATGCCGACGTAGTGAATCTTCCGCACAACCTCTTTTCGCTGCTGTTCGAGCAGCTTCAGATCGTCCAGCAGCGTAACCTGATAAAAGTCTTTTAGCTCGTCGAGCGTTCTCATATCCGCTCTCTACACTCCCAATCTTTCTTAAATCGGCGTCGTGCCGGACTAATTATTTAGCATCCCACCTGCATCCGGATTTTCCCGCTGCTCGCCGCTGATCTCGAACCAGCTTCTGCTCTTATAGCCCATCGCCCGCGCTACGATGCTCGTCGGGAACATCTCGACAGCATTGTTATAGTCGGTCACAGCAGCGTTATACGCCCTCCTGACCGCGGATATTTGCTCCTCAAGCTCGGTCATCGTACGCTGCAACTGCATGAAGTTCTCGCCCGCCTTCAGATCTGGGTAGTTTTCAACCGCCAGCATGATGCTTCCCAGCGCCTTATTCAGCTTACTATCGATAGCAACAAGCTCGTCATCCGAATACTGCCCGGAAGTCGCGTCCGCACGCAGCTTGGTGATTTGTTCGAGCAGGGTCCGTTCATGCTGCATGTACCCTTTGACCGTCTCAACGAGCTGCGGGATCAGATCGTATCGCTTTCTGAGCAGCACATCGGTCGTGGAGAATACATTCTTCACCTGATTCTTCTTGCCAATCAGACTGTTGTAGATAATGAAGACTATAACAACAAGAACCGCCAGGACTATCAAAACTATCCACATCGATCATTTCCCCTTGTTCCAGAGCTACAGCACGTATAAAAGCCCAGAAAGGCTGTCGGAATTATGGCCTATACGCCCCCGGTGTGTCAAAGTCTTTCTTCGGCCTATCGGCCCTGATGGATACAGCCTGCGTAGGTATGTGTTTACGCAACAGTAGAATGTAGAAGGATAGAATTGAAAAAACGGTTTCAATTATGGAACTTTTATGATAATCTGGACTATGGAGCAGGGGGGTAGTAGTTTTATAATAAATAGTAAAGATGGGCGAAGTCAGTTCGATTCAAGATTGGAAAGACAGACATGACCAAACGAACAAGCGGCAGAAGAAGCAAGGCAATCTGCAGTTTCTGCGGCCGAATAGGCAGCCAGGAAGACACCCTGATAGAGGGGCCAAGCGATGTGTATATTTGCCCTGAGTGTGTCGAGCTGTGCCACAACATCATAAAGCAGAACCGCAGGCGAAGCACATCGATAGGCACGAGCATGAGCGACATGCCCAAGCCGAGAGAGATCAAGGAGTACCTGGACCAGTACGTAATCGGCCAGGAGCACGCCAAGAAGTATCTGTCCGTCGCTGTGCACAACCATTACAAGAGGCTCCTGCACACCGATAGCGAAGACACCGACGTCGAGATCGACAAGTCGAACGTTCTGCTCCTCGGCCCGACCGGATCGGGCAAGACCCTGCTGGCTCGAACGCTGGCCCAAACGCTTAACGTACCTTTCGCCATCTGCGATGCGACAACTGTGACCGAAGCAGGATACGTCGGCGAGGACGTGGAGAACTTTCTACTGAGATTGCTCCAGGCGGCGGATTTCGATATCGAAGCTGCCCAGCGAGGAATCGTCTACGTCGACGAAATCGATAAAGTCGGCAAAACATCCCAGAACGTTTCGATCACACGAGATGTTTCGGGCGAGGGAGTCCAACAGGCTCTGCTCAAAATGCTCGAAGGAACAATGGCGAATATCCCGCCTCAAGGCGGCAGGAAACACCCCGAGCAGCAGTACATACAAATCGACACCACGCACATACTCTTCATCTGCGGCGGCACGTTCGTTGGTTTGGACAACATCATCAAGAAGCGCCTCGGCCAAAAGATGATCGGCTTCGATTCGGAACTATCAGGCGGGGCCGGTAAGAAAAGCGAGTACACCAATATTCTACAGCAGGTCATACCGGAGGACGTCATCGAGTACGGCATGATCCCCGAAATGGTGGGAAGGCTGCCCGTGATCACGACGCTCACGGCGCTGGACGAAGCGGCGCTTATCGACATACTCACAGAGCCGAAGAACGCCCTTGTCAAGCAGTACCAGAGGTTCTTCGAAATGGAAGACGCCAAACTGGAGTTCACAGAGGGTGCTCTTCATGCCCTTGCCAAAAAAGCGTTGCAACGCGACACGGGCGCGCGAGCCCTGCGGTCGATTACCGAGGAGCTGATGATTGATCTGATGTATCAGCTTCCGGAAGAGCCGAAACCCTCAAAGTATATCATCACGCGCGATATAGTCGAAGGCAAGGCCAGCCTGTTCAAGCCCAAAGAAAAGCCCAAAAAAGAATCGGCTTAGGGCTGCTGCAAGCCCTGATTCACCTGGAATTCGCCTTTTACTACAGCCAGTTGCACGTCAGTGGCTGAACTTTTGGCAATGGCGGCCAGGGCGTATTGGGCGTCGCCGTATTGGATACCCTTGTCGACACGAAGCGTGACGACTTTTTGTTCGGTGGGCAGATCCTTGATGTGCTCGTCGATTAGCTTCGCGAGCCTGTCCACCATCTCTGCGGGCCGGTTGTCATTCGAGCAGGCCAGAGTTTGCGAACCAACCGCAAAGACGATTTGGCCATCTCGCGTTTTCATTACAGTTACTGTTGTCAACTGCAAGCCGGGCTCAACCGTAGTCTGTGCCGCATCGCATTTATCGGGAACCGCCACCGGGAAATTCTCCGCCTCGACAAACTGGCACACCACTAAAAAGAATATAATCAGCAGAAAGACGATATCTATCACCGGGGTCATATTGAACGATCCCGAATCGCCCCTGCGATCAAACAAATTTATTCTTGGCAAAGACATAGCGAATTAAATTGCGTCACTATCTCAAAGGCAGCGTCTCGTCAGTCACCCTTGAAGGCTTGTGCATCAGCTCTCTGATACCTTGTTGTTTTGTTTCTGTGCTGAGCCGAATCGGGCGACCTTCCACAAGGCGCCTCATCTCGGGCATAAGCGATTCGACCTGTGTCACAGCATCGCTCAACAATGCCTCGATACGATTGCGGAATATTCCGTGGATCGCCAAAGACGGTATCGCTATGAACAATCCCCAGAACGTGGTGACCAGCGCGATTGAAATGCCGTCGGCCAATCTCACAAGCTGCGGTTGTCCCCCAGCCGCGACGATGGCGTTAAACAATTTGATCATCGCGAACACCGTCCCGAACAATCCCACCATTGGCGATACATTCCCCATAAGGTTAAGCCACTCGATTCTCCGAAGCAGCCTCGATGCCTGCTCCTGAAGCGATTCTGCTAAAATTTCCCTCTTGTGCTCCCAGTTACCGCGAACATCCGCCGAGGCCTTGGCCATAGCTATACTGACGAGATCTTTCCTCCCCGCTGCCTTCTGCTCGAACGAATCCAGCCCGAATTGACGCAGCATTGTAAGGCACGACTGGCTCGCACCGTCCGGCACAAGTGTGCGCCGGCGGATCGTAAGAAAATAGTCTGTGGCAAGGTATACTGTCACGAGTGACATCGGCAGCAGCACGAACCACACGATAGGCCCGCCGGCGACGATGAACTGGCGAAAGAATCTCTGATTGCCTTGGCCCTCGACGGATGCCGAGCCGAATCCGCCCTGCACTGTCACGAGCATTACAGCCGCGACGGAAGCCAACGCCACAATCAGCAGCACTATTCTCAGCAGAAAGCCTTTCTGTCTCATCGTTCTTTGCATTCGGTATCCCGGTCGTCTAAGGTCTTGCGTCTATCTCATTCAGGTCGTCATCACTGGTTACTAACAAACAGGCGCCACCGCTCTGGCGGGCTATCGCCCCGAGCATCTCACGGTCCTCGTCCTGCGGCCAGAATCCTATAGTATTTATCTGTGTCTGCGGTGCAAAACGTCCCAACAGGCTCGAAACCTTCCCTCTGAAAGACTCCGAGTCGCCGCCCAGATCGAACCCGTCCGTCAGAAAGTATATGACGGATGCTGCATTGCCGTCAGTGTCACGAACCCTCACAGCTCGCTCCAAAGCCGACAACGCGTTTGTCTTCCCGGCCGGCTTCATCGAATCGACGAACTTGCACGCAGCAAACCTCGCCTTTTCACTGGCCCTCTGCAAACGCCCGTCCTCTAACTCAAATAGAGCGTCGCCGCCGAAGAAAATGATATGGAAGTACTGATCGGGCTGCAACGTGAGGATGGATTTCTTCAATCGCCTCTGCACTCTTTCGAACAGCCCCTTCATGCTCCCCGAACAATCGACAACGTAACAGACTTTGCGTTTATTCGAAGAGCTGCCGAAAAACTCGACGCGCGCTGTCAGATCGTATTCATCGACCGGCGCGATCAGTTCGAACGCACGTGTACCAATGTCTTCCAGCGAATCCGGCGAGACGACTGAAGCCGCTTCACCGCTTCCCGCAAGATCCGCTCGCGAGCGAACGATACTTGCACGTGGTTTTGCATAAGCGGAAGGAGCCTTGATCTTGGGCTTGGGAATCGTCGCCGCAGCGTGCACCACCTTATGGACCTTGCTCACCGTAGCCGAAGGCGCAACGTGCTGCTCAGCCTCTGTCCTGCCATAGGGGAAACGCGCCAACCAAAGTGACGAGAAAATCAGCGCATGCACAACAACCGAAGTGCTCCAGGCACAGAGTCTCGGCCTGCGTACAATGCCAGACCCAGGCAAATTGACGCCGGCAATCTGAGATGCCATCCGCTGGCCCATTCCCAAATCCCTTATCCTCCGTAGTCTTAGTCTTCGACTCTTACCAACGAATCCGTCAGCACAAGCAAATTATACACGAGAACAACATCGCCGTTGTACATCCGGATACACCCCCTTGACGTAGCCGTTCCGATTTCTTCCGGTTTCTTCGTCCCGTGAATGGCAAATCCTGTCCGATTCTTGGCGGCGCCTTCAAGGCCCGTAAGCCCTATCCACCGCGTACCGAGCGGATAGTCCTCATCATTGGGTTCGTAACGTCTTCCTGTATCAGGATCTGTCCAGGGCGGCGAGATCAACCTGTCTTTGACACACCAGAGCCCGGTCGGAGTCTCCCGACCCTGCCGGCCCAAACCTACGCGAAAACTACGTACAAAAGTATCCTGCAGATACAAGTCCATCGTGAAAGTCGAACGCCTGATTCTGACGTTGAACGGCCCATGGATCATTTTGAGCGTCTGGTCCGCCTTCAAATCCTGAGCACGGTTCATATTGTTCAGCGCCATTATAATCTCGTACGGAACCTTGTATTTGGAGCAAATGGTGCTGAGATTTTCACCCGATTGGACTTTGTACGTGCTGCAAAGCGCATCGTCAGGATATACGTCTCTACTGAAAAGCCACTTCTCAGCCATAGGCGATAATTGATCCTTAATGAACGCTCTCTGCGTAGCGTTCATCTGCAACTTCAACGCTTCATTGAGCTTATCACGTGCCGCCATAAACTTCGGAGGATTGCTTGCCATAAGCGTTATTGCTTCACCCACCAACTCAGTTGCCGCCGGGTTCGCTGGGGTGTTATCATCAACAACGATTTCCGTCGGAGGAAGAGACGGTCCTTCGTCGGCCACCGGTTCGGGCTTGGCGGGCTGAACGTCGTTCGCCGCGACGACCTGTGAATCATCCGGCGGTGAATTTGGTTCAGCTTTTTCCTCTCCGGCCTGCCTGTTTCTTAAAACAAGACCGATAATCACGCCGGCAATGATTAATAGTACGGCGAAAATAAGGATGTTACGATTACGCGATTTTTCTGCCTGATATCCTGAGCGGCGACGAGCCATATTAAACTCCTTTCCGGCTGTTTACACGGGTTACACCCTCATCCGTAACCAGGAAATCCACCGGCTGGTCATGTTCGGCCACCGGCACCGAATCAACCACTTGCTCGGTAAATCCAAATCCACATCTGGAGGCTCTCAACTGTTCATTAGCAAAGAACCTGTCATAAAACGCTCCGCCCCTGCCTAATCTTCCGCCGTCGCGATCAAACCCCAGACCGGGCGTTACCACCAGGTCGACCTGCTCCAACGGCGCCGGAACACCAGAACTCGGACTCCTCAGGCCCGAAGAATCCGTATCAAGACCGACTTCGAGAGAATGTATCTCAACAGGTATCATATGTCGCTGCCGCCAGGAAATCTTCGGCACCACAACGGTTTTGCCGAACTGCCAGGCTGCAAGTATGGCCTCGGAAGTATCAACCTCCTGTGGAAGGGATAAGTACATCATAACAACCGAAGCATTCCGGAATTCAGGCGTGGAAATGAGATTTTCACATGCCTTTCGGCTTCTACTGCTCCTTTGCTCCGGCGTGATAGCGAGAAGACATTCCAGCAGCTCGCGACGCAACCGGCCCTTATCCATTCAGGTGTCCTTATTTATGTGTACTACATTCTGTTTTCTTATTATGTTGTATCAGGATTTGGAGTTTTTGTAAATATCGACCGATGTTTTTTTCGTAGCCCGCATCCTTCGGCCGGTAATATTGCTTCTCCATTCCGACCGGAAGGTAATCCTGAACTGAGAATCCTTCTGGAAAATTATGCGGATATTTGTATTCCGCTCCGAAGCCGAGTTTTTTAGCTGCTGCGTAATGACTGTCCTTGAGGTGCTTCGGGACGGGTTTCGTAGGTTCCTGTTTGACATCGGCCACCGCTTTCCAGATAGCATTAGCCGACGAATTCGACTTAGGTGCACAAGCGATGTATATTGCCGCCTGCGCAAGGTGTAATTGGGCCTCGGGCAAACCCACGAATTCCGAGATTTGCACCGCGGCAGCAGCCAGAACCGTCGCCATCGGATCCGCGTTGCCTACGTCCTCAGCCGCACAAACCGCAATCCGACGGGCTATAAACCGTGTGTCTTCGCCCCCTGCTATCATCCGTGCGAGCCAGTAAACCGTTGCATCCGGGTCAGAACCCCGCATGCTCTTCTGCAATGCGCTTGCCAGATCGTAGTGAGTATCCCCACTATCGTAGGAGATTGCCTTTTGCTGTATCGACTCTTTCGCAACTTCCAGATTAAATTTTACCTTTCCACCGGCCTTTTGAGCCGTTTGTGAAAGCACACCGACCTCGAGCGCCGTAAGGGCTTTGCGAGCGTCTCCATCGCAGATACAGGCAAGAAAATCGAGAGCATCAGGCTCGGCCTCGATATCGTGCTTCCCAAGCCCACGCTCAGCCTCGCTGATCGCCGATTTGAGCAGAATCAGGATATCCTCTTTCCCCAGAGGTTCGAACCGAAAGACTGTGCTCCGCGAGATCAAGGGCGAATTGACTGAA
>CAZYMD010000128.1:0-14548 GCA_964649005.1 uncultured Pirellulales bacterium | reverse complement strand
TCAATAATGAGCTGCTTCTTTACCGACAAGCCCGTGAGGAATTTCGCAGATGTACAGGCGACGAACATTGCTCGATTCAAAAAGTTCTTCTCGCAAATGTTGGAGCAGGGTATCTACCTTGCGCCGAGCGCGTATGAGGCGATGTTTGTCTCTCTTGCCCATACCCGTGAGGACATAGAAAGGACCATACAGGCCGCCGAGAAGAGTTTCAAAGTTTTGAACGATTAGCCACATTGGCATTAAGAGCAGTGTATGCTGATTAGGCGGATTTACTCTTTTCAAGGAAAGTATCGATGAGATATTTCGCTACAATCATAATTTTCATAGCGTTCCTGCTTGTTTCTGTAGTTTCAGCAGTGGCACAGGCCAGTGCCGGTATGATACGAAAAGTCGAGATGAACGATCTGCCTGATAAACTTGGAATAACACACGTTGCAGGTAAGTATCATCTTACAGATAAAGATTTTATGAGCGAAGGGGCCGATCAGATTCTCGATTTGGGCTCGCGTGTGATTAAGGTTTGGTTCGAGAGCAATCCTGCCGGTTCGTATCCATACAACTGTCAATGGCCCAAGATCAACAGCCTCGTCGAACTGGCCAAGACGAAATACTTTGCCGAGCTTTTCGACAAACCCTTTAAGACTTACGTACTCATGTGTTTTTCAGTAGGGCGGGGCGCTGCCTATTTTCGCTCAGGCATGACCGAAGAGCAGAAGGCGGATGAGCAGAGGCAGTTGTACGAGCTGGCGAAATACCTGCTGACACGATATAAGGGAACAGGCAAAACTTTCGTGCTTCAACATTGGGAAGGAGACTGGTTGATTCGAGGCAACTACGATGCCAAGGCCGATCCGACGCCAAAGGCGATTGAGGGTATGATTGACTGGCTCAATGCTCGCCAAAGGGGTGTGAATCAGGCCAGAGAAGAGGTTGGGGCTGATGATGTGCGAATTTATTGTGCTGCAGAGGTTAATCGGGTGGTAGATTCGATGAAAGAAGGTCGTGCGAACCTGGTCAACAAAGTCCTGCCCCATACTCATATGGACCTGATTTCATACTCTGCGTGGGACGCAGCCACGGCTCATTACAGCGATCCGAACGTGCTGCGAGATGCCCTTGATTTCATCGCTACCAATGCTCCTGACAGTGCTGATTTTGGTGCTAAGAATGTGTATCTCGGCGAGTTCGGCATGCCAGAGAACGATTTTATGAAGGAACAAGTAGGACAGGCTGTCCATAATGCTGTGAAAACGTCCCTCGATTGGGGCTGCCCCTATATAATCTACTGGCAAATGTACTGCAACGAAATCAAGGACAAACAAGCCCCCGTTCCAGTTAAGAGCAACGATGCTGTCAGGGGCTTTTGGCTGATAAAGCCTGATGGCTCGAAGAGTGAAACATGGCACTACTTCTATGATTTGCTGAATCCAAGCAAGCAGATAGGGGGATTGAGCCACAATAGCACACAATCTATAGCGATGGGAATGAACTGATGCGGTTTATTACACGAAACTACCTATATTGCCTAATTCTGATATCTATTCTCACTGTTGCCGCTCAGTGTGCGAACTCCGGCGGCAGGCTGTACGTTTCACCATCAGGGAATGATTCCTGGACAGGGAAAATGCCCGCTGCCAATACTGATAACAGCGATGGTCCATTCAAAACGCTCGAAAGGGCGCGGCAGGAGATTCGTCGAATCAAAAAATTGGGCAAAATGCCCACAGGCGGCATCACAGTTTTCCTTCGCGGCGGGACTTACCCAATCAATAAGACGTTTGAATTGACCGCCGAGGACAGTGGCTCAGTCCAATCTCCAATCGTGTACACAGTCTATTCCGGCGAGCAGGTTCGGCTCATCGGTGGCAGGGAGATCGGCGGATTCGAAGCTGTTACTGACCAGGCGATTCTGGACCGGCTGGATGAATCGTGCCGGGATAAGGTATTGCAGGCTGACCTCAAGAAGCTCGGTATCACGGATTTAGGCCAGATGCGTGCCCGTGGATTCGGGCGACCCGTTTACGTTGCGGCGCTTGAATTGTTCTATGATGGGCAGCCTATGCAACTCGCCCGCTGGCCCAATGAAGGCTGGGCGAACATTGCCGATGTTCCCAAAGACACTAAAGACAGATTCCAGTTCGAGGGTGATCGCCCCAAACGCTGGAGAAAGGCAGATGATGCCTGGATTCATGGCTATTGGAAGTGGGATTGGGCGGATTCTTATGAGAGTATTGCCTCTATAGATACCGACAAACAAATAATCATAACACGAGAGCCTCATGGCGTTTATGGCTACACCAAGGACAAGCGTTACTATGCCCTCAACATCCTCGAAGAGCTTGATCAACCGGGTGAATGGTATCTCGACCGAAAGAGTGGCATATTGTACTTCTGGCCTCCATCGCCGCCAAAGGATGCAAGTGTGCTTGTCTCAATTCTCGAAGAACCAATCGTATCTATGCACGATGTCTCGTATGTTAAACTGGGGGGCTTTGCATTCGAGTGTACTCGCGGCAGGGCGGTAGTAATTTCAGGCGGTGCACATAATACCGTTTCAAACTGCACACTTCGCAACATAGGCAACCGTGCAGTCGAAATCAATGGTGGCGCCCATAATGGCGTTGCAGGCTGCCTTATCTATAACACAGGCGATGGCGGCATCAGCCTTAGCGGTGGAGACCGAAAGACACTGACGCCCGCGTATCATTTCGCAAGGGATAACCACATCCACCACTACAGCAGATGGGTTCGCACCTATCGCCCCGCAATTAGTGTCAATGGTGTTGGAAACCGCGTCTCGGACTGCCTCATCCATGATGCACCACACACGGGCATTCTCTTCGGCGGCAACAACCACATACTCGAATATAATGAAGTACACGATATTTGCAGAGAAACAGGCGATGTCGGGGCCTTCTATACAGGTCGCGACTGGACCACTCGCGGCACAATCATCAGGCACAACTACTTCCACGATATTCACGGTCCATTCACGCACGGCGCGATGGCGGTCTATCTGGATGATGCAGCCAGTGGCACGATTATTTACGGCAACGTTTTCTACAAGGCCAGCAGAGCCGCTTTTATTGGTGGGGGGCGAAACAATATCGTAGAGAACAATATATTCGTCGAATGCTACCCAGCGGTGCATATCGATGCTCGTGGCCTTGGCTGGGCAAAAGATTACATAGCCAAAGGTGGGGGCTGGCATATGTACCAGAAGCTCGAGGATATGAGCTTCGACAAGCCGCCTTACAGCACGAGCTATCCTGAACTGGCCAGAATCCTCGATGATGAGCCGCCAATGCCCAAGGGCAACATCGTCCGAAGGAATGTCTTCAAAGGCGGCAGGTGGATGGACCTGCAGGGGGTGGACAAAGCACTCGTCACGATAGAAGATAACCTTACACAAGAAGATCCATGTTTTCTTGACGAGGAGGCCCAAAATTTTCAACTGAGGGACGATTCACCCGCTTATAAACTGGGTTTTAAGAGGATTCCTATCGAGCAAATCGGCCCGATGGATAATCGGATAAAACGATAGCGTCAGCTTCGGATTGCCAAGTGGGCGCCAAATAAATTCCTTGCAATGTGTTCTGGACAGAAGATAATTGTGGCCAGATTTATTAGCGATGGGCCTGGGACCCTTGTATGGAGTTTCAGGCCGATTCGTTTTGCCCGTTTGCTCGGGCTATTGACGTGATTATGGGAGATTTGGCAATGGATGCGAATTATACGAGCAGTAGCAGTAGTATGGTCGACACAACCGATAGTCTTGAAGCTGTTGGGGTATTCAGAGGGTGGAAGAACTTCCTGTTCATCATTGTTTTGCTTTGTTTGTTTTTTGTACAAACGGCTTTTTGGCTTGTGAACCTCAAGTGCGTTGACTCTGTGTGTCAGCATGAGGCTCTTGAACTTGTGGCTACCATCCCCGACATCGTTGATGTCAATGCTGCGGTAGCAACTGTTGGTGCCGCAGGTGCAGCAGCGGATGCCAACGAACCAGCTTCCGGACTTAAAGGGATGCTGCCTTTCTCGATAAGCGCCGGCCAGATAACCTGGGCTTTGCGCTTTGTCAACTGTGTACTGGTGCTTGCGGCGGTGCTCTATTGCATGTCACTGCTTTTCGGTATGAAGGTTACGTTGATGGGCAGGCTCGGAGGCATCAACCAGATATGCAGGGCCTTTTTCCTGTCAATGATTATGGTTATCCTGTTGCTCCCCTGGCAGCAAGTATTCGGGCCCACGATTCTTGGGGCGATATTCACTTCAAGCGAGCTTTTTAAGGCAAACTGCGCTCAGTGCGGCAGCGAAAATGTTGTTGACATGGCGCTCTACTACCTGCGATTCACTGGCTATTGGCTGCTGATGTTGCTGCTGCTGATTGTGGCCCAGGTGCGCGGCGCGCGTTGGACCAATGCGATCTACCGTCGCCTTGAGGTTCTCTAACGCATGTCGGGTCAGCGCATAGGTTTCATCGGCACGGGCATAATAGGCGGGCCGATGGCGCACAATCTGCTTAAGGCAGGCTACCCGCTGACTGTATACACTCGCACGAAGTCCAAGGCTCAAAAGCTCCTGGATGAAGGTGCCGCTTGGGCGAATTCACCTGCCGATGCTGCACGCAATGCCGAAGTAGTTATCACATGCGTCACCGATACTCCCGATGTCGAGCAGGTTCTTCTTGGTGCTGATGGTGTGGTTGAGACCGCCGCCCCTGGCTCAATTTGTGTGGATATGAGCACTATCTCTCCCGCCGCGACAAGAAAAATGGCCGAGACTCTTGGAGTTAAGGGAATTACCCTGATAGACGCCCCCATAAGCGGTGGCGAGATAGGTGCAATTGAAGCTAAGCTCTCGATCATGGTAGGAGGGCCCCAACAAGCAGTCGCAAAGGTGCGACCTATCCTGGAGGTCATGGGACGAACAGTTACCCATTGTGGCCCAGTTGGTTCAGGTCAGATGACCAAACTTGTCAATCAGGTGATGGTTATCCATACGATTATGAGCATTTCAGAAGGTCTTGCGCTGGCTGAGAAAGCAGGTCTGGACCTGGAAACCACATTGAAAGTAACCTGCGCCGGTGCCGCAGGCAGCCATTCGCTCAAGGTGCTTGGCCCCAAAATAATTGCAGGAGATTTGAAGCCTGCTTTCATGGTGGACCTGCAACAGAAGGACCTGCGTCTCGTGCTCGAATACGCAGAGCAGTTGAATCAGCCGCTGCCAGGTGTCGCTTTGGCTAAGCAGCTTCTCGCAGTTCTTCAGGCCCAGGGCAGGGGCTCTGATGGAACCCATGCTCTTGTCGATGTCATACGGCAGCTCGGTGGCAAGTGAGGGCCTAAGCGGCTATTCTCGCGTCAGCCGGATGATAAGATCCTTGTATTCCGGGTACTCATGGAGGAGTATTTGCCTGTCGCCGAGTTCGAAATCAGCAAACTCGAAGCCTGGCGTTACAGTCGTTCCCATCAGCGCAAATTCACCACCTTGATTTAGCAGGCAACCCTGCCAGACGCCCGCCGGGACGGGAACTTGAATCTGTTGGTTTGCAGTGATATCGCGGCCCAGCGTAATAACCTGTCCACCGCCGTCCGGCTGCAACTGGAGCATTGTTACCGGATCGCCAAGGTAGAAATGGAACACTTCATCGCTCCTGAGACGATGCAACGCCGAGAACGTGTTTGGAGTAAGCAGGTAAAGAATCGCCGTGGCGAGGTTCCGAGAATCTGTGTATTCGGCTGGAAGGCTCGCCTGCTCTATCATTTCTTTACAACGGTACGTCTCGACGTAGTAACCGCCCTCATCGGGCAGGGGCTTCATGCAAAAGTGCTCGATTATCTGTTCTGCAGTAATCATTGCAATCTCATTCCGAATCAATATTTAAGCAACAGGCCCTTATTTAGTCCAACATAATCTAAACACGTCTTTGGAAGCTGTCGAGCAATTTCATATGTGTCTGGTCAGCTTAACTTTAGCCTGCGATGCTTTACAGAATTACATTTGAAGATATACTTGGGACACATGACGAAAATCGACGAAAATTCTGTTGGCATCGTGCAAACGCAGACTGTCAGGCTGGTGGAAGAAGATGTGCCTCTCGAGCTAAGATGCGGCAAGAAGCTTGCACCGATAGACGTTGCATATGAAACGTATGGCTCACTCAACGACGCCTGTGACAATGCGATCCTAATCTGCCACGCCCTAAGTGGCAACGCACACGTCGCGGGCTACAACAGCCCTGACGATCAAAAGCCAGGCTGGTGGGATTCGATGGTCGGACCAGGCAAGTGCATAGACACCAACAAGTACTTCGTTATCTGCTCCAACTTCCTCGGTGGCTGCGCAGGCACTACCGGGCCCTCTTCAGTGAATCCAGCCACAGGTAAATCCTACGGCCTGGACTTTCCTATAATTACTATCTCCGACATGGTCAAAGTTCAGAAGCTGCTGGTGGACAAGCTTGGCATAAGCCAGCTTCTCGCAGTGATAGGCGGCTCGATCGGTGGAATGCAGGCCCTGCAGTGGGCGATTGAATATCCCGGTTTCATGCGGGCGGCAATGCCGATTGCCACGACAGCCCATCTCGGCGCCCAATCAATAGCTTTCGACGCCGTCGGGAGAAACGCGATAATCAGCGACAAGAACTTCGCCGACGGCTGGTATCACGGCAAGGACGGTCCGGACAGCGGGCTGGCCATTGCCCGTATGATCGGACACATTACTTATCTCTCGGAAGAGGGAATGCGCGAGAAATTCGGCAGGCAGCTTCGCCAGGCCGAGCAATACAACTATGATTTCAATTCCGAATTTTCAGTCGAAACATATCTCGATCACCAGGGCCAAGCCTTCGTGGATAGATTCGACGCCAACAGCTATCTGTACATAACCAAAGCCGGCGACTACTTCGATCTGCACAGGGATTATGGTTCGCTCGAGAAGGCGTTCACCGAGGTCGATTCGCGGTTTCTTGTAGTCAGCTTCACCAGCGACTGGCTCTTTACTCCCGCCCAGTCCGAAGCTATGGTCAACGCGCTGGTGGCGAACGGTAAAGATGTCAGCTTTTGCAATGTTGAGTCTTCTTACGGTCACGATGCGTTCCTGCTTGAGACGGACACGCTGGGTCGTTTGATATCGGGCTTTCTCCAGGCGACACAGTGTCAATACGAAGGCGCTGAGGTGAAACACTCGACGCAAAAGCCCATAGCCGGATTGGCGACTGTCGGCGTCGAGCAAGCTCATCGTGCACGTGTTGACTATAAGCTGATCGAGTCGCTCATAGAATCCCAAAGCACAGTTCTCGATATTGGATGCGGCGACGGCCAGCTTCTTGCAAACCTCACCGCCGACAAGGGTATAAAGGGCAAAGGCATAGAGTTTCAACAGGACATGATTCTTAAGTGTGTGAACCGAGGCCTCGCCATCATACAACACGATATCGAACGCGGCTTGCCGAGCTATGCGGACAAGAGCTTTGACTATATCATATTGAGCCAAACGGTCCAAACCGTCAAGAATCCTGAGAAGGTGTTCAAGGAATTGCTGCGCGTCGGAAAGCGGGTCATAGTCAGTTTCCCGAATTTTGCGCACTGGCTCTCCAGGCTAACGCTTTTTTTTGGTGGGCGGGCCCCCGTTACCAGGCAACTGCCTTTCGACTGGCATAATTCGCCTAACATACACTTTTTGTCGCTGAAGGATTTCGACCGGTTCTGTGATGAGCTGGGAGTGACGGTTGAAAAGAGGATACCATTGATTAAAACAAGTATCAGCCCGGTGAGGTTCGCGCCGAACCTGTTCGCCGAGCAGGCGGTGTATGTCACCAGCAAAAATTAGAAATCCGTGAGATTTTCGGGAGATTACAAATGGCGGAACTTGAACGTGTCGGCATATCTCTGGACAAGGACCTGCTTTCACAGTTCGATAAGCTCATCAAGAAGCAGGGCTATCAAAGCCGATCCGAGGCGATACGCGATCTGGTGCGCCGGCAGCTTAGCGCCGAGGAGCTTAGCGACCCGGAGACGGAGGCTGTGGCGGCCGTGTTTCTCGTCTACGACCACCATGCCACCAGCGTGCCTCAGAAATTGATAGAGATCCAGCATTCTCACATTCTGCATGCTATCTCATCTCTGCACGTTCACTTGAGCGAGCACGACTGCCTGGAAATCATAGTCCTTCGCGGCCGGGTGGAGGAGATCAACAGAGTTGGTGAAAACATAGTGAGCACCAAGGGCGTCAAGCTCGGTAAAGTTAACATCGTTGCCGCGAAGTCCTGAGGAGTCAAATCGTGGATAAGTCGTGGCTTCTTGAGAGTTGAATGCAAACGGATAACAACTTCTATGTGCATGAGACATGAGAATAGAACAATGAGCTGGGCGATTATGCCGTTTCTGTTGTTTCTAATTTCGGTTGCGAATACCTGGGGCGGTGAAGAAAGCTTAAGTATCCAGAACGGATGGTTCGTTCAGGATGGGAAGGTCATCTGGGGAGGCGCACAGCACAACGGATGGTGGGGAGGCTATCGCAAGAACACAGGTTGGGTTCATGAATATAAGGTTCGCACCGCTATCTGCCGCAACGCGCCGGGACACGTTGGCCCGAGCTTTACAGAAGACCTCGACAAACTGACCGATGCGATGGTTAAGTATGGCTACCCGGGCTTCGAGCACAACTATGGCCTGTGGTTCGACCGCAGGCGTGACAATCACGATACGCAAAAACGCACTGATGCGGATGTGGAGCCGCCTTTGCTCGAACAGCCCTGGGCCAGAAGCAATGGCGAGGCTGCATGGGATGGGCTGCCCAAATACGATCTTACTAAATTCAACAAATGGTACTTCGACAGGTTGAAAAAGTTTGCCCGATACTGTGACGCCAAAGGAACGATCCTCTTTCATAATTTCTACATGCAGCACGCTCTTCTGGAAACTCCCGCTCATTACGTTGATTTCCCCTGGCGTCCTGTCAACTGCGTTCAGGATACAGGTATGCCTGATGCAATACCCGCCGCCAATGCCTTCTACGATGTTGGCAATGATACTCGAAGGGAGCTTCATCGCCTTTATATCCGCAAATGTCTGGAGGAGTTAGGGGATTACTCGAATGTTGTTTTTCTCATCAGCGAGGAGTACACAGGCTCGCTCAGCTTTATGCAGTTCTGGATGGACACAGTTATGCAGTGGGAGCGGGAAAAAGGCAGGAAGGTCAAGATCGGACTTGTCGGGACCAAAGATGTAGTAGATGCTGCCCTTGAAGATCCCCAAAGAGGCCCCGGGATCGATGTCATCTGTCTGAGCTATTGGTGGTACGACAAGAATGGGGCTCTATATGCACCTGAAGGAGGCAGGGAGGTTGCAGGTCGCTACACTGGCAAGCTATCTGAAAGCACCTCTCCAAAGTCACTCTATAGGCAGATCAGGGAATATCGATTGCGATATCCCAATAAGGCGATCATTCAACATCACAATGTAAATATCGAACAAATGTGGGCGTTCCTGATGGGAGGAGGTTCGATGATTATTGCAAGGATGCAGTACCCCGACAGCCAACCTCCCAAACAGCCCTGGGAGTCTCCCGGTATTTACACCGCGCCTGAGGAAGCTCCGTTGATACTCCCTACTTACAACTTCATCAAGTCGTTCCTATCCACCTCGCTTCAATCGATGAGCCCTGCGGGTATTGCGACAGGCGATAACACCTGGTGTCTTGCTGATAATGGAAAGAACTACCTTGTCTTTGCCCTTGAAGGAGGACGGATCGATCTCGATCTTTCAGAGACTTCGAAGACGCCTTTTAAGGCTAACTGGTTCAATCCTTACAATGGCGACCTAAGACAAGCTGGTGACAACAAGCTTGTCGGCGGGGGGCGGATTTCCCTTAACGCACCCAATGATAAACCTTGGGTGCTTTGGCTGAGCAGGTCGGAGTAAAGAAGCAATCCCTTGGCGCTGGACCGGTGCAAATATGTACGAGCATGTCTGTAGTGCGCACTCAAACTTACTGATGGTTTGAGCGTATCAATTCGTGAAGGCGGAAATAGAGCCTGCTTAAGGTCGGTTCATCAGGCCCAGTATGTATCACTACATTGCTCTACGTTTTCTCAGAAGCCCCAGACCTCCTATCAATAGCAAAGATAGCGTGGCGGGTTCAGGGACCTCTCCGGCCAGGATAGGCTGGCCTTGAATGCTTTCATAGGCCCAGCCGGTTATGATACCTTCTGATGCCTCGTGATTGCCCTCGAAGTAAATCCATCCCAAATGCCAACCTTCCTGCCCACTGAACTTGATGCCAATGTAACCGCCTTCTTCGCCGAACCGACCTCCCCACCAGGTCCCATACGCACCGGCCAACAGTCCATCATATTGTGAACTCAACCACACTTCGTTGGCGACTATCTGCTCTCCCTCGGTTTTCTGCAGCGGTGGGCCATAATATGGTCCATACTGTGCACATGCAAAGTAACTAATGGTGTCCAGTTCTCCATCGACGGTCAGTTCAGAGGATGAACTCTTACGAACGTGCTCGAACAGAAAATCCGCCGTTCCGCTTGAGTCTATGTCGATCATAACCTCAGGAGTTGCCTCGTTGATTGTGATGTTTTTTGCTCCGCTGTAGATAACCGATGCGTTGGCTGTCAGTGGTGACAAGGCGACCATTGCGCAGATGCTGCAAACCAGCAGTCTACCAGTAATAGACACAAGTCTCATACACTCCTCCTTATACTAATCATGAATTGATACAAGTCCCCATACTGGATAAATGGGGGTGGCGATCTACCACCTTACATATAGACCCTCCCTGGATAAAAGCAGCTTATTCGATTTTATGGGAAATGTCAAGCAAAAAGCTCTGCAATTGGAACGCTTGGCGCATAAGACGATACTTTTACGCAGGCTTTACTGTTCGCAAGGCTACACCATCCAGATGCTCCAAGCCTTTTCATAAACGGCATTTTAATGACGTACTCTTGACCGACCGGCGGAGTCGTTGTACGCTGGGCAAGGTCCGGCGGGAGAAAGTTTAACATAATATTATTCTCAGGGGCTGCTATGGATCCCAAATGGTTGGAGTGGGCGAAACGATTACAGGCGATAGCGCAGAACGGGCTGACGTATTGTGAGAATCATTTCGATATCGAGCGCTACGAGCAGGTGCGTCTGATCGCTGCTGAGATGCTTGCTGCAAAAACAGAGACACAGGTGGAAGCTGTTCTGGATTTGTTTATCCGCGAGAAGGATTATGCCACGCCGAAAGTTGATACGCGTGGGGCCATGTTTCGTGATGACAAGATTCTTCTTGTAAAGGAATGCTCCGATGGCAAATGGTCGTTGCCAGGTGGCTGGGCCGATATCGGTGAGAGCCCATCCGAAAGCGTCGCCAGGGAGGTCTGGGAGGAGTCGGGCTTTGAGGTAAAAGCAACCCGCCTGGCAGCCGTCTATGACCGCAGCAAACACCCACACGAGCCTTTGACGCACTATCACATTTATAAGCTCTTTTTCATCTGCGAAATAATGGGGGGCCAACCGACAACGAGTAACGAAACCGAACAGATCGAGTTCTTTAAGGAAGATGACCTGCCCGAACTCTCAATCACTAAAATCCTCCCCGAGCAGATCGCCAGGATGTTCAAATACTATCGCCACCCTGATTTACCTGTTTATTTCGATTGATTCGTTCGCTGCTTTTGTCCCTGGAAACGTAAAGCTTATCTTCCCCTTTGCCTGATTGAGAGAATTGTCGCCTCGACTGCTTCTCTGAGTTCTTCAGGGCTGAGAAGTTCTATTTGCCCACTCAAGTAGAGCACGCTGGATTGCCTATTGTGAACAGGTAGCGGCTCATACAACAGGACATTTGTAGTGGGCATGTCATCGCTCTGGCCTGGGATGTAAATGTAATCGGGCGCGTTCGGCTCATCACAATGAAATAATTGTGTGGTGCCGCTAAAGTTAATCAATTCCTGCTGGGACGCCGGCAAATCCCCGTTCGTGGTGGCGTATATTTGGATGTTCTGCCATATCGTTCTCAGGTTGGTTTGGCACTTGATGACCGATGCCTTACTGCTTGTGTTTATCATCGCTTGGGAATATTCATGACCCGCCTGGCCGGCAGTCTTGAAGACCCACCAAAGCGAAAGACCGATCAAGCCGAAGAAGATCACACCAACGATGATGTTGATGATCGTGCCCCCACAGTTCTTTGCCATAGTTATGTTCGTAGTTTTGGTTTGGTAAACAAGCCTTGGGCGAATATCTCTGAAAGTGGACATGGGCCGGCCTTTCACTATTTATCCTGTTATCACGTTCAATCTTATGATTGATCGCCCATGCCATCAAGAGGCATTTTCAGAAGACGGTGGTCATACAAAAGTCTTCACTTCTCGTGCGATCTTACTTTGCACGAAGTTTAAGCCGGGCACAATTGTAACAGTAGCGGCCTGTGAGTGTAATCAGGCCGTCTCTGTGCCTGTTGGATGTTCTCTATCTTCTAAGTAAATGTGCGTTGGTTGTATACCTTGCCGAATTACTCAAAATATGTCAAGATATGCTGAGCTTGTAGAAGAATGATTAACTGCTGCAGCCGGCTGCAAAACCCAATGCCCGCGTTGTTGGCCAGGAAATGTACGGGATGTGTATCAGCACGCCTCCGGACATTTCTTGCCTCCCGCCTTGGCCTTGGGCTTTCCGCTATGCTTCACGTTGTCATAAACTATCGGGTATATCTTCAGGTTTAATGATAAGGGTATTTGTGACATGGCGGCAAAAGAAGCTTTTGACAACGAGAAGTATTTGCAGGAACAGACTAAAGCCATCCTCGAGCGTGTGAGGCGGTTTGACAACAAGCTCTATCTTGAATTCGGAGGCAAGCTTCTGTTTGACTACCATGCGGCACGTGTGCTTCCCGGCTTCGATCCTAATGTGAAAATGCGATTGTTGCAGAAGATAAAGGACCACATCGATGTCATTCTGTGTATCTACGCCGGGGATATTGAGAGAAAGAAAGTGCGCGCTGACTTCGGAATCACTTATGACTCCGATGCGCTCAAGACTATCGACGACTTCAAGGAATGGGGCATCGACGTCAAAGCAGTCGTCATTACACGCTATGAAAACCAAGTGTCGGCAAAGGCATTCAAAAACAAGCTCGAACGCAGGGGAATACGCGTTCATACGCATAAATTTACCAAGGGCTATCCCACAGATATTGACACCATCGTAAGTGACGACGGCTACGGCGAAAACGAACCGATCGATACCACACGCCAAATCGTCGTCGTCACCGGACCCGGACCGGGAAGCGGTAAGCTCGCCACCTGCCTGTGCCATTTGTACCATGAATACAAAAACGGCAACAAGGCCGGCTACGCAAAGTTCGAAACGTTTCCAATCTGGAATTTGCCCCTCAAACACAAGGTAAACATTGCCTACGAAGCGGCAACAGTCGATCTCAAGGATGTAAACTGCATAGACTATCATCATCTGGAAGCGTACAACAAACAAACGGTAAACTACAATCGCGATATCGAAGCGTTTCCCCTGCTCAGGAGAATCATAGAGAGGATTACTGGCAAGGAATCCTTTTACAAATCTCCGACAGATATGGGAGTAAACTGCGCCAGCTTCGGAATCGTTGATGACGACGCGGTCCAGGAAGCCGCACACCAGGAAATCATAAGGCGGTACTTCAGGTGTGCCTGCGAGTATGCGATGGGATTCGTGGACAGAGAGATACTGGAGAGATCGGAACTTATCATGGAAAACTCCGGCGCCAGGGTGGAGGACAGAAAGGTGGTGTTGCCGGCGCGAAAAGCTGCGCAAAAAGCGCAGGAAAGTGGCAAAGGCAACGAGGGTATTTTCTGTGGCGCCGCCATCGAGCTCCGCGATGGAACCATTATCACCGGAGATAATTCCCCGTTAATGCATGCGGCCTCGAGTCTTGTCATCAACGCGACTAAACATCTTGCTGGTTTACCGAAGAAAATGCATCTGTTGCCGCAGAACATTACAGATTCCGTAAGATACCTGAAAAAGGAAGTCCTCAATGGCAAAATGCTTAGTCTCGACCTCGAGGAAACGCTCATCACCCTGAGCATAAGCGCCATATCGAGTCCTGCGGCTCAGATGGCTGTCGAGCATTTGAAAGAACTCCGGGGATGCGAAGTCCACACGACCCACATTCCCACAACCGGTGATGAGGCCGGCCTGAGAAAGCTCGGCGTCAATCTCACGTCGGACCCTGATTTTTCATCCAAGAGCCTTTTCATAAGCTGAGTGATGCAACAGCAGTGTACCCTTATGCGCAAGATGCACGTCTGATCCCTCTAATGAACATCGCCGCTAATTCCCGAAGCTGAAATCGGCATGCATATAGCTAACTATCCTTTCATAAGTATTCGCCTAACTAACATTCTTGCCCAGAACTTGTTGGCTCTGCCCATCAAGTCGCTTGATTTTGCTATGAATGCAATTGTCAAACCGTGATGAATCAGGTACTCTATGTACGTATCGGCCGAGTGGCGGAATGGCAGACGCTGGGGACTTAAAATCCCCTGCCCGTTAGG
>CAZYMD010000127.1:0-14862 GCA_964649005.1 uncultured Pirellulales bacterium | reverse complement strand
TGGTACCTGATAACACTGGTGCCTGTTATCGGTATTATTCAAGTCGGCAGTCAGTCGATGGCTGACCGCTATACCTATATACCTTTGATAGGCATATTTGTCATAATCGCCTGGGGCGTGCCGCGGTTTTTGGAGAGGCGGCCGGTTGTCTTAAAATCTCTTGCTCCATTGGCTATTGCGATTCTGATAGTGCTGTCTGTGATGACTCATGCGCAGGTTCGTCATTGGCGTGATAGTGTGAGTCTGTTTCAGCATGCCTGTGATGTTACGAAAGACAACTCGCGGATGCACCAATGTCTTGCTGGATCGCTCCAGAAGCAAGGCAGATACAAGGAGGCTTGGTCTAATATCATGGAGGCCCTGCGCATCGATCCCGATCGCTCAGTCATGCTCAACACTGCCGCCTGGTTCCTGGCGACTGTTCCTGATGAGAGCCTTCGAGATTCCAGAAAGGCCTTTGCGTATGCCTGGAGGGCTTGTGAGAACTCGGAATTCAGGAATCCGGCGGACCTGGACACACTTGCTGCAGCTTATGCGGCAGGCAGCCAGTTTGACGATGCTGTAGCCACTGAACAGAAGGCAATAGACCTGTCGCCGGAATCGTGGAAGGCGGACTACCGCGAACGGATCGAGTTGTACAAAGCAGGAAAGCCTTACATCGAAGAAATCGAAGACACACCTTGAGACCAATCGAGCGTCAAAGCAGGCATCCGCAACCAAAACGCGACTCATCTGACCTGAACGTATCGAACTACATCTCAACCATTCAAAATCGAAAAGTCTAACGATAAGAGTAACAATCCCGTTCCTTCCTTGACGAGAGAGCCCCTGCTGGCATATATTCTGGGATATGGCGAAAACACTCTATATCATTGACGGTCACGCACACATATATGCCTCGTATTTTGCCCCGATGAGGCAGCAGTTGACCAGCCCTTCCGGCGAGCCGACCAAGGCGACTTTCATTTTCACAACAGCGATTATCGGCTTGATCCAGCGACAGAATCCCGACATGCTGGTGGTGACGATGGACAGCAAAGGCCCAACCTTCAGGCATCATATCTACACCGACTACAAGGCTCAGCGACCGCCAATGCCTGAGGATATGCCAAAACAGATAGAGGCAATCGAGAGGATTCTCGACGCTATGAATATTCCTGTCTTGCGAGTTGGCGGCTACGAAGCGGATGATATCATTGGCACCCTGTCCCGGAAAGCCAGCGCCGATGGGTATGAGTGTCTGATATGTTCGAACGACAAGGATATTTTGCAATTGATCGACGAACGCGTCAGCAGATTCAATATCAAGACC
The DNA here is from genome assembly GCA_964649005.1 of uncultured Pirellulales bacterium. Lineage (GTDB taxonomy): Bacteria > Planctomycetota > Phycisphaerae > Sedimentisphaerales > Anaerobacaceae > CAZGMJ01. The sequence goes on along the minus strand of CAZYMD010000127.1, from coordinate 13,550 downwards.
TACGCCAAATTCGACATCGAAAAGATGCGCCAGGAGATGGGGATAGAGCCCGAACAGTTCGTTGACTGCCTGACCCTTCAGGGCGATACATCCGACAACATACCGGGCATCCCCGACGTGGGACCCAAAACCGCCTTAGCCTGGATAAAGCAGTACGGCTCGATAGAAGAGCTTTACAAACACATAGATGAGATCAAAGGCAAACGGGGCGAGAACCTGCGCACGTTCAGCGACAGGCTTAAGCTGGGCAAAGAGCTGGTCACAATCGACTGTGATGTTCCTCTGGACATCGACTACGAACGAATGGTTGTCAAGGCCTTCAACGAGCCCGCGCTTAGCAGAATCTTTACCGAACTGGGATTCACTCGCTTGCTGACACAGTTGGGTCTTGGCAGCAGTACAACTGTTGTGGCAAATGAGAGTGGGGCACAAGCGGCGCTGCCGGACATGAGCGAACCCATCTCGTTGAGCAAAGTGGAACATGATTACCATCTCATCGATACGCAGGAGAAATTTGATGCTTTTCTATCTGAGTTGAAGGGACAATCCCTCTTCGCAGTGGACACTGAAACTACCAGCATAAATGCGATGCGTGCTGATCTGGTGGGCATGAGCTTTTCCTGGCAGGCTCGCAAGTCGTATTATCTTCCGATCAGAGGCCCCTTGGGCTCACAACACCTGGATATAAACGTAGTCCGCAAAGAGCTGGGGCCGATTTTGGCTAACGAGAAAGTCAAAAAGGTGGGCCAGAACATCAAATACGATCTGCTCGTGCTTATAAATGCGGGATTGCCAGTGCAGGGTGTATGTTTCGATACGATGGTCGCATCGTATTGTCTGGACCCGGAGCGGCGAGGCCATTCACTTGACAGGATGGCGCTGGATTTCCTGAACTACGAGTGCATGCCTATTTCGGCCTTGATTGGCAAAGGCAAGAACCAGCTCACTTTCGATATGGTTGATACTCAGGCCGCGTGTGAATACGCCGCCGAAGACGCGGATATCACATTTCAGTTGTATAATTATCTCAAGACCCGTCTCGATAATGAACCTTCGCTAAAGAAGCTGTTCGAAGAGTTGGAGATGCCTTTGCTCACAGTTTTGGCTGAGATCGAACACAATGGCGTTTCGCTCGATACTAAGGTCCTGCGCGAGATGTCTGGCCGTATCTCGGAAGAGCTGAAATCCATAACCGACAGAATATACTCTGAATCGGGCACAGTTTTTAATATAGATTCGCCTAAGCAGCTTGGCGAAATTCTCTTTGACAAGCTGGGGCTAACTGCAATCCGCATGGGCAAGACTGGACGTAGCACCGATGCCGCTGTGCTCGAACAATTAGCCGATGAACATCCGATTGCAGAATTGATCCTGCAATATCGCACGCTTAGCAAGCTGCAAAACACATATGTGGATAAGCTTGGCTCGCTCATCAATCCACGAACCAATCGTGTCCATGCTTCCTTCAATCAGACAGTCACCGCAACAGGCAGGCTCAGCTCAAGCGACCCGAACCTGCAAAACATTCCGATTCGCACCGAGATTGGGCGGAAGATTCGTTCGGCCTTCGTTCCAGAGAAGAAAACCGACTGCATCCTCAGCGCAGACTATTCCCAAATCGAATTGCGGCTGCTGGCGCATTTCTCCAAAGACCCGGCCCTGATGAAAGCGTTTGCAGAGGACAGGGACATTCACGCTTTTGTCGCTTCACAGATATTCAACGTGCCGCTCGAAGAGGTCACAGGTGAGATGCGCTCCCGCTGTAAGGCCGTCAATTTCGGCATTATCTATGGGCAGGGAGCCTTTGGATTGTCTCGAACCATCGGCATCAGTCATGCCGAAGCTAAAAAGTTCATCGAAGACTACTACGCAAGGTATGGCTCGATACGACAATTCATGGACCAGTGCGTAGAGTTAGCCCAAAAAACAGGCTACGCAGAAACGATCCTGCACCGTCGCCGCAAAATATCCGACCTTCGTAACAGAAACGCAGGCAAACGCGCCCAGGCCGAACGGCTTGCAGTCAATACGGTAATCCAGGGTTCCGCGGCCGATTTAATCAAGGTCGCGATGATAAACATACAGCGACGCATCGAGACCGAGCGATTGCCCCTCAGACAGATTCTGCAGATTCACGATGAGCTGGTTTTTGAGCTGCCCGCCACTGAGGCGGAGCATCATGCCGAATGGATCGCCAGGGAAATGGCCGGTGCGATTGAGGTCGATGTCCCACTGAAAGTAGACATTAATTTCGGCCCAAGCTGGCTCAGTGATAAATAGCCCGCGTATTTCATGAATTGACCGATGCGGTTGGACTCTATGGCAGTTCCGCATGAGCCAATCCATGAACTGCCGGAAATAGTCAATCCGGGTAACACTTGCTGAAACCTATCGAAATTCCCTCCCGTTTCCTGCTACTGCTCTGGCACAGCCCCGACCCTGTGAAATACAGCGAGTTGGAAGGCCAGTCCCAGGCAAACACCAAATGACGTAAATGGATGACATAAAGACGAATCGTGCCGCAATCGAAGCATAACGATTTAACACCATTCCTCGTCCTCGTTGTTGTTTCTTGGGTACGATATCGAAATACAGAAGCTGGCAAAGAAGTATCCGGCCCAAAAGCAAATTACACCCGCACCTCAATTGGCTTCTGCTATTCGGCCTGTTTTTCTGGAGTAGGTGATTTAATCCCGCCATGCGCTAGCAGGGTAAGTCTCCGTTTCGGATATTAATGCCACATCGATGCTATCGGAGGGGGGAAGGAATGAGATATCAAGATGGCTCTATTAGTGAGGCAATCTGCACCCAGGGCTATTTAAATGGCTGACAGATTTGCATGAAAAGTCTGGAAGAATTATGCAGATATTTGTATCCTCTTGGGCAGAGTATGCCAGAGAGTCCAGTTAAGGTTTCCGCGTTGGGACCTTAGCGGCTCGCTATCGCCTTTGTCGCAGGTAAAACGCATGGAGCATGAAGAAACACAAGAATCAGCAACGGTTCACCCACTAAGAACAGCAGTTGTGCCTGCCTACGAGAAGATACTCAATCCGGAGAGCCTTGTATTCTACAATGGTATCAGGTCAGATGCACCCGTTCTTGTGGTTTTAGCCGCAGGAAAAGGCACCCGATTTGGCCAGGACCCGAAGTGCACACAACTCGTGGACGGAGTACCGCTGGCTCGTCATTCGATTGACGCGTTTCGCCGCTTTAGCCCGTCGCCTGTGATCTGTATAGTGGGTTACCGCTATGACGAGGTCTCAAGGAAGCTGGGCAATGATAATGTCTATGTCCGCTCGGATAATCCGGCGGGAGGAACCGCCTTTGCCGCTTATGAGGCGTTCAGCGTTCCGGCACTATTGGAGAAGAATCCGCTGCTCATTATCAGCATGGGCGACCGGATCGTACCATCCTCCATATTCCGCCGTATCTGGGAGACTCACCGAACTGGCGCACGTGAGGCCGACCTCACTTTCCTCACTGCAATGTACGAGCCACCGAAGAACCGTGGCAAGGGCCGTGTGCTGCGGGACGAGAACGGCCACGTTACGCGTATCGTTGAAGAACGGGATATCTCAACCGATAAAGAAAGCCTATCGCATCAATTGCTTATGGGCTCGACCGAAGGGAACTGTCCGCTTTACGTGATTCGGGCGGCCAACTTGATGCGGCACCTGCGGGACCTAAGCAATGCCAATGCCCAGGGGCAGTACTATTTGACCGATATCATACAGTCGATCGGCGGCGAAGGCGGTGACATCCGTACGATGACCACTTCTGTTTCCGATCCTGAGTATGATTTGTTATGCGCCGATGTGACCAGGCCCATGGACCTTGCTCTGTTGGAGGGCGTTCTAAGCTCTACTGAGGGGGGCCTCTTCCCTGAGAGGCTGGAAGTCTTGGGCGCAGCCCAGGCTATTGCCGCAAACCGCCCGCCTGGTCAGACCGCTTCAATCGCACGCCAGCTTGCGGAGCTTGCCTCGGTGATTGAGCAGAAAAAACTGAACTTCAAGCCTGATTGCCCCGTGGCGATTGGCATTTCAGGAGGACGTCTGCGCATTGCCTTCATGCACCCGGACATGGAGCGTTTTTTTGGTCCCGCCTGGCAAATGCCAATCGGCGCCGGCGACGTGGCGGGTGAAGAGCAGATTTTAGTGCTCCTGCAAGCGGCGGACGACAGTCGAATCCACTTGTTCCCAACGAACCCAAAGTATCAGGAGAACATAGATTTCATCCCTTCGGATGACGATGCCATGTATCCGGGCGAGCACATATCAGACCTGCATTCTTACGAAGAATTCGGGACACAGATGAGCGAAAGCGTCCTTCTGTCTTTAGGATACTTCAGCGATGATGAGCTTCACCAGCGACGCCTGAAGAAACAGCCGCTACCGCCGCCATCGCTATGGGTGTGCAATAGCATGAGGCGTCCCTTCGCTCTTGTCAGCAACGCCATCGCTTCCATGCGTACACTGCACAGCGGCAACCTAGGCGTGCGGGTGCAGAAGCACCTCGGGCGCGATAGCTTCAGGGGCTTGCGCCTTGTCTCAACCGGGAACATCCCGCAGGGCGGATTCTCCAGCTCTTCCGCTGTTACGGTAGCCGTGAAAAACGCGATCAACGTGTTCTTCGATATCGGCATTCCCCCGGACATGCTTGTTCATTTAGCCTGCCAGGCCGAGTATGGCACAGGTGTTCGTGCCGGCTCGCTGGACCAGGCGACCGAACAGAAGGGCGAGCCTGACAAAGGGACACTGATTTCCTCCAATCCCAAGGACAACTACCGAATACTGGGGACCTATCCCGTCCCTACCGACCGGTTCCGTGTTATCTTCCCATACACCGTCGAGCGCGACCGTAGCGCTTGGCGCTGGTCCTGGGGTATGTATGCCGAAGCGGTTGACTCCGGACCTCTCACTACAGGTGAAGTGAGAAAGATGACAGGTAAGGCCGCTGAGATTGCAGCCGTCCTCACACGTTTACCGCTTGATAACGACTTTTTCAAGCAGATCGAACCGGATTTGATATTAGATGGGCAACTGAGCCTGGAAAGTCGCAAATGGATCTGCTCGATTCTTCAGGAATTGCCGCTTCTTATCACCCAAGAACAGTTGAAGCAGCAGATACACGCTAATCGCGACTGGTATATCGATCAGGTTATCGATGCGCATCAGCTCGACAGGCACGCTGCCGGGCAAAGGGCTGATATCGCACTATCATCGCTTTTCGCAGGCTGGCGCGATCCGCTTCTGCGTCGCACAACTGCTTCAGGGCAAGTCGTGGAAGAAGAGGGTGTTCCCCTAAGGGCGATGGTGGCGTACCTGTTTGGCGAAGTGGCCAAGAACTTCCGCCTGATTTACGATCCTGAACGGTGGATAGAGCATGTCACCTGGTCGCAGCGTGGGGATAGATGCCTGGATATAGCATATGAAAAGCTGCCTTGCCGAGAGGATATGGAGAGCGATCTTGACTGGGAGAAAGCAGTCTCCGGGCCGGAACTAATGAACCTTTGGCTGGAGCGACACAGTGCTAAACCGTTTGACTACAACCGTGGACTGGATGATGAATCGCTATCGCCTGATAATCCACCCGAATTTCATCGCCTGAAAGGATCGAACTTTTTCCGCGGACTGGCTCTGATCGACCTCGCTGAAGCCATGCTCAAACGAACGTTTGGCGACGATGTAGTCGCAGTGCGTGTCAACGCTGCCGGACAGGGTGACTATTTCCAACTGCACGTCGATTTGCATAAGGCCAGCGTAGATGATGTGAAGCACTTTATACGTGTTGCATTCTACCGCCGCTTTGGACTCTCGCCCGCTGCTGAATTCGTAGAGCTTCGTTCCGGTGGGGGCGCCTTGGGCGTGCGATTAAGCCGATACGATTCCCTGCCACAACTAATCGGACAGTTGCATCTATTGCTCACCAACGCATCGTCACCCTCTTATGGAGTCTCGACCAAGCCGTCACAATGAAAAACAAACCCAATTTGGCTGAGACTAAAAACGATACAACTGCTTTTAACAAAAGGGATAACGACAAAGTCCGCCACTTAGGGCGGGATGAAAACAAACCCAATCGAATTCAATTAGAGAAATCGAAACCGTTCATCCCCAAATACCCATCTTCTCCATGTGCTCATTTGCAACCGACGAGCCACACAGACACGATACTTTAGCAGCGTTGACTATTCGTTTGACCGCAGAGACGGACTGTTTTACGATTGGATCATGTCCAAGAAAGAGACCACACTGTACAGAACAACCGTTGAGGACGAACACTGGCGCAACGAAGAGTTCCAGTGGGTTCGGATTCTGGCATCAGGCAATCCGGCTAAGGGAATGGTTCTGCTCTATATCCAAAAGGCCTGTACCGCATTTCACGAATTCGAGCCCGCCTGGCGAGAGGGCGCTCTTAAGCCCGATCAGATCCCCTTTTTTCGCAAGCGTTTGGCGCAGAGAGTCCGCCAAGTGCTGACAACGATTGAGAACAATGGCCTTAGTAAGCTCAACGGAACTGCACAACTGACTGACGTTCTTCACTCCATTGAAGCAGCGGAATCCGGAGACGAACTGGCAGAGTTGGCCGAGAGGGTCCATTTGGTAAATCACTTATTATTCGATTCTTTAGAGGGAGGCTAAGCAATGAAACGCATACACCGCCGGCAGTTCCTCACTGGTTCGATCACTACTGGAATCGCGGCTATTCTTCCGTTCTCTTCAGTACGAGGGGCCAACGAGTCTATTCGCGTGGGTGTTGTCGGTCTCGGCGGTCGCGGCACAGGAGCACATATCCCCTCCTTCGAGAAACAGAACGGTGTGACCGTCGTGGCGATAAGTGATGCGGATCGACAGCGCATGGACGCGGCAGCCAAAATGATCGAATCGAAATATAACCACAAGGTCGACCAGCACCTCGATATGCGGAGCATGTTTGACCGCAAGGATATAGATGTAATTGCCAACGCCACCCAGAACTACTGGCACGGGCTCAGCACAATCTGGGCCTGCCAGGCAGGTAAGCACGTCTACGTCGAAAAACCACTGTCGCACTACATCTGGGAAGGCCGTCAGATGGTCGGCGCCGCCCGAAAGTACAATCGAATTGTCCAATGTGGCACTCAACACCGCTCTGAGATTTCCATCACCCAGGCGATCCAATGGATACAGCAGGGCAATCTTGGTAAGATCAAGTTTATCACGGCCTTTGCCAACAAGCAGCGATCATCGTGTGGCAAGCGAACAACCCCCCTGCCAATCCCGCAGACTGTCGATTACGACCTCTGGTGCGGGCCGGCCAAAAAGTTACCCATCTACCGAAACCGCCTGCAATATGATTGCAGCTTCGACTGGAACACCGGCGATGGAGAATCGTGCAATCAGGGAGTTCATGAGATGGACGTTGCCCGATGGTGCTTGAATGAGAAGACACTTCCTCAGCGAGTAATCAGCATCGGTGGTCGTTTCGTCTTTAACGATGCCTGCGATGTACCCAATACGCAGATTACATTCTATGACTTTCCAACTGCCCCCGTGTTCTACGAGGTGCACAACCTCACAAAGGCCAAAGGCTCTTCGGATATGCCTGTATTCCGAGATGAGCGAGTCGGCGTAATCGTCGATTGTGAAGGCGGGTCAGTGAGTCTCTATCGCGGCATCGCCTGGGATAACGCCGGTAAAGAGGTCAAAAGATTTTCCGGCGGTGGTGACCATTTCGCAAATTTCATTGAAGCAGTCAGAAGCGACGACCGGAGCAAACTGAATGCCGAAGTTCTGGAAGGCCATATTTCGACCACCGTCTGCCATACCGGCAATATCTCCTATCGCCTTGGCCAGAAGGCATCGAAGAAGGAAATATCCAGTGAGATTCAGCAAGTGCCTGTTTTCCATGAAATGTTCACACGATTGGCAGAGCACCTGGCGGCCCATGAAATCGATCTCGACTCTCCGACTGTCACATTGGGTCCGTGGCTGGATATCGACACCGAAAACGAGCGTATTAAAAATCACGACGAGGCAAACCGTCTTGTGCGTGGTTACTATCGCCAGCCATACATCCCGCCCCAGATATCAAGTTGAGGATATGCTCTTATCTACTCTGCCTTTTTGAAGATAACACAATACTCAGATGCTATATCCACGTATCTGTGACGACACGAAGGAACCTCATCATGTAGCCATTCCAGTGCTCACCATGGCGCCGGCTGGGATGTACCAATCCCGGGCCCCAACAATACGGCGTTAAGGAAGAGGCGCTGCAGACCGGACAGCCACATTCTATAGGTTGGGTCAGTCGCAAACAGAATGATCTGGCCGCGTCCCACCGGCTCGACAGTAGCATAAGCTGTATCGGCAAGGCGCTGCCTGGCTTCAGGCCAGAGCAGACCGCTGAGGCGCAGGCCATCTTTATCGCTAAGCCGAACCGCTGTCGCCACTGGATGTTTTGTCATGAATGCATTGCCACCCTGAATGAGCACCGGCAGTCTCTCATGCAAGCCGAACCCAAGCCAATACTCGGTATCGACGACACCGGTCAGGAATGTTCCGCGAGGACTGAATATGCGACGCCATTCGTCCGTACGTTTCAGCTTCTCAACGCCAGTTTTAGATTTCGACGCTGAGGATTCATTAGACCCTGACTTTTCCGCCCCCGACTTTGACTCTGTCTGTCCAACTGCACCGCTGCCCCAGATTTGATTCGGATCAATGTTTATGTCACGAGCTTTTCTTTCTCGCCCGACCGCCTCTTTATATTCATCAAGCTTGTCGAGAACGTCACGTCTTAGCCGTACGGAAGACAATCCTCGCTCCTTGCCGGCCGCGAATGCAGCCGAATCGCCAATCGCAATCAGAGTCCCGCCGTCTTCGATCCATCCCTTGATCTTCCTAACGGAACTCTCATCAAGCACCCGACTCAGGCCCCCGCTGTCAGGCAGCACAAGAACGTTATATTTGCGTAAGTCAATACGGCCGATGTTCTGGATGTTAATTGGTGAGCTTCGAAGTCGAAGATGATAGTCAAGCAGGTACCAGATCGACCCAAACGAAGTCGATCGGACAGGCCATTGCGAAGCTATCGCCACTCGAGGCGCCGCCAGCAGTTGGAATTTGCCGCTGCCCAAGTCGGGTCCGTCTTCAACCAGGGCGCTGCCTGCCTCATGAATATCAAGCTCAAAATCAACAGCCATCTTCTGGAGCATCTCCGAGAGGCCATCAGGATTCTCGTGCCCCCGAAGCAGAACGGTCCCTTCTTTGTACTTCCGCCCTCCCATCTCAAATGGCTTCGTAGCAACACGCGGGCGACACGCGTTGTCGAAAAGACGAACAAGAGCGAGATATACATTGGAATCTGCAAAGTCAATAACGTACCCATAGCCGCCCTGCCGGCTCGGATTGGACGAATCTTTCGCCGAGGCAGCGTGCTCAGAGGAAAGCCTGACATCTGATATACTCGTCGCCCAATAGGACTCCAGGCCAAACACCATCGGCAGGTTCCACGTAGTGACATCATAAAGCATCGTATCCCGGCGGGTTTCAAGCTCTTTTCGCTCCCTTGCAAGGAAACTGTCAGGCAGATGCGGATCGAATTTACACAACGTCTGAAGCATACGACGTCGCGGCTGCCTCGAAGTGGCCACAAGCGTGCCTGCTGGAAATTCCCGGCTATCCGTCCCATTACCCCATATGTCGCGTATACCTTGAGCCTTGAACGGCTCCTGTGCGAACTCAACTTCGATGCCCTGCCGCCCAAGCAGTTCGACGAGACGCTTCCATCGTGAAACGTCTTCGCTCGGTGGAAGCAAAAATATGCCATCCTCAACCTCCGCCTCGCCCAAAGCCCGTTGGCGATCGGACAGAAAATCCTTCAGGATTTCACGACGGTGCATTCTCAGGGTCTGCAGGTTGGCCAGAGAGCTAACGATATGATGGTGCACTGTCTCGCGATAGGTTACTTCCTCCCCGCTCGGGTGTTTCACAGAAGCCGCGTTAGCTCGGGCCTGTTCATAAAGCAATCCGATAGCTCCCTGCATACTGGCCCAGGCATTCGTGTAGATCGGGCTCCACTCCGAGTACCAGTCTTTTGTGAAATAACTCCAGCCGAAATTATCAAACGCTTTCGCCTGATCGGTGCTGAAGCGCCTTCGCCAATTCAGCACTTCCGGCGAAAGATATATATTGATCGGATCTCTCGGCGGATCGAATAGATACGTCTGGTAGGCGCCCTGCTCGTGTGAATCGACAAGCAGGTGTGGATTCCAGGCCAGAATCGCTTCCGCCAGGTTCTTAACCTCCGGATGAAGATGCGTAAGCCAATCGCGGTTAAGGTCAAAAAGGTAATGGTTTCCGCGTCCTCTCGACCAAAGAGCCTGATGTTGCATCGATTGAACATCAGGACTTGAGACCATGCCCGTAAGCTGTTCAAGATAGCTCAGGTATCGCTCCCTGCCATCAGGATTCACCAAAGGATTAATGTGGATCACGACCTGATCCAGCAGTTTTCGACTCGCTTCATCTTTCGCAGCAGTTAGATGATAGGCGACGTAGACCGCCGCGTCCGTACTTGAAAGCTCATCGCCATGAATACTGTAGTTGAGCCACGCAACCGCGGGAAGAGTATCGATAAGCTGATTTGCCTGACCGGGCGTCTTCAGCTTACGAGGATCGGAGAGCCTTGCATTGTCGGCCTTAATCTCATCGAGGCGCTTATGGTTGGCCGGACTGGTAATCGTAAGATAACAAAGCCTGCGGCCTTCGTATGTTTCGCCATACTCCGTCAGTGTCACACGCTCAGAAGCTTTGGCCAGAGCCTGCATGTATTCAAGGAGCACAGCGTGACGAACAGCCTTTTCGCCGACAGAATGCCCCATTACTGATTCCGGAACCGGCACTAATGAATCATAGTCCGCCGACTCAACGAACGGCACGGCCGACCGCTCACCAGGAAGCGCCTGCGCATCCGCCCTGCAACTACTCGAACAGAGGCACAACATTAAGACCATCGCAGCCGAAAAACAGGCATGTGTGTCACATCGACGAGGCCCATCCTTGGTTTCAAGCTTCTGGCTGTATACATCCATATTACATCTCCTTGCCGCTGAGTTTTTCCAAATCCTACCAATAAATTGACAGTCATAAGACTTACACTAACATACACCAACAGTCTAAGCACATCAACCTCTGTTCGAGCGTTTCAGGTCACTCATAAGTCCGACTTCGAGCGCCTGGATTGAAGCGCCTTGCTCATCCTCCCCGATAAAGCGGACTTCAATAGCTCCATTCCTGGGTTTGATGTTCCTGATTACTCGATCCACGGCTCTGAACATCCCCCCTGCCGCCTTTGTCACGTTCATCTTTGAGACTGTTTCCCTGCCGTTGACTTTTACTGTAATAGTGTGCGTTATCCTCCCCCCATCTTTGTTCTTTTCCAAAAACCAGTGCAGAAGCGTATCGGCGAATTTGAGCCTGACATAGTATTCGCCTGGCCCGACCGTGAGGTTGACCCAGAACTCTGGCGTGTGAACTCCATATCGATAGAGTTCCTGATCCTCTGTATTGCCGCTGTGGATCGTTGACGCCTCTTACACTGATATTGGTATTACCATCATGGCGGATTTCGACCATACAATCCCCACAAGACAAATGCTCAACCTTATAGCCGTTCTGTTGCAATTCCGAAAGCTCAGGCAAAGGTTTCCCATCGGCAGTGACTGCAACAGGCCTAAACGACAGCCGCAGAACATCAATCGACCGGGTGGGAGCATCGAAAGTGGAATACTCAACTTTATCCTTCCCATAGATTACATGGTTGACCACTGAAGTGCTTCGCAGGATATGGCTCTCACGTTCGGCGCCTAACACTTCACCCGACCACGCCAATGCCTCCATGACCTGACAGAGAGGCCAGGGATGCGCCAAATTGGACCACTCGCCCGTCGCCACCGCCTGACCGAACAGCCCATCGAAAACCACTCCGTTGGCGTGGCTGTCATACGTGGCCATAATCATCATTCTCCTGCCAATCTCAAAAATGCGCTCATCCCTGGCGAGAACGCCATATCGCAGCAGCGTCGGCCCCGCGGTATACTGGTTATACGAAAGCGATGTCCCACAGCATGTGCACGATTCAGGAAAAGCCCAGGCCCCGCTGTATACGTCACCATGCGAACCGGGATCGGCTCCGTTGCGATTGAAGATCAAAGTCAGGATATTGCGCAGATCGGTTTTCCAACTGGGAAAATCCTCCGGGTGCGCCATGATATAATCGCCAATCATCGAAACAATCCCGCATATCACCGGATTATCCCAGTCCCAATAATTTCTGCCCCAATGGTCGTTCTCAAGCCATTGAGGCAACAGCTCGTTATTGATGTACCTCACTCCCGCCTGGCGCGCCTTGACGATAGCCCCATCCTGCCCGGTATAGCCAAGTTGAATCAGCCCGTCGAGAAACTCGAGAATCAGTGTCACACTCCCAGTAAGCTCATCCGACCAGCCCACAACCGAAGGATCTGTATAGCGATTCCAGGGCGGCATAGTCGGATCGTAATTGCACTTCTCGGCAAAGACGTCCCCCCAGTGTTTCGCTGCTTCGAGGTATCGCTGGTTGCCCGTCAATTTGTACGCACGGAGTATTTCAGTCCCGACAATGGCGCAAAGATCGAGCTGATTGCGCGCCTTGGGATCGCATTTCCCATAGGCCTTGCCCCTTGTTGGTGTTGCAATTGGAAATCCTGGCCACGCATCGTCCTCGTTCGTCTGAGCGTAGTCCAGTATGTAATCGGCGTTCAGCGGTATGTAGACAAATGCGATGGCATCCCCGCTGTAGGCGTAGTAGGCAGTCAGTCCCTTTATAATACCCCACGCACGCTGCGACAGATCCCCACACATCCAGTCGTTCGTTGGCGGTATCAGTATGGTCCCATCGGGCTTGATACTCCAGTGAGAGTTGTACACGAAATCAGGCGCCGCTATCACCGCCTTGTCCCCATCCACCCAGGGATAGCGTTTCAACACCTCAACAGCTATTCTCAGACGTGTATCCAGAGGCCCGTTTTGCCCGCTGTCCCAGGGCGCTATCACGCCATATTCGTCCTCAACTGCTTTATGGGCATAGTAGCTTTTTCGCGCCGTGGCGCTGAAGGCTGTATTGGTCGTAAAGCAGACAAACGCTATTGCCGCTGCTGATATCGTGATTAGGAAGATTCGCATGATTGTCTTGCCGTAACAAATACTATTATTCGCCAAACTTTCATGGTAATAATACCTGCAAGGTTCTTTTCGATTTTGCCGTTAAAGTCAAGCAGAAAGATACCTGCGAGTGGCATAATCAGTATTCATGTGGCCAACGCTAAAACCACTCAGATTACTTTTGTCCCCGCTCAACAGCCCGAACAAATGCTTGCAGCCTCCAGCGAAAGGTGGCATGATTGTGTTCAATTCAATGTACGAGGATATTAAGAGACTCTAACAAAACCGGTATTCTTCTTCTTGTCATTCCCGCGAAAGCGGGAATCCAGGATGTTTTGTTAGAACTTCTTAATCTTTGATTCA
>CAZYMD010000126.1:0-14919 GCA_964649005.1 uncultured Pirellulales bacterium | reverse complement strand
ATCAGGGCGAGCCATGAGCCTGGTGAGAATGGAGTCAACAAGGCGAACAAGCCTATAGCGATCAGGACTATGCCCAGAATCTTTCTTGCGATTGTCTTCATACAGTTCGTTAATTCGCCTCGGCCGAGGCGAATGCCCGCTCCCTGGCGTTATGTCCACAGCGCCGGCAGCCCGAAAAGAACAGTTGTCACACGCGTCGCCGCGCCGTACCATGTTAGCACAATCAGGTGCGAAAAGAAGCAGGATTTGGTCGTTGGGGACATAGAATTATGCCGGACAAACACAGCGAAAGCGGATGGCTGGTCAGGACATCGGTTGTAATCATCGCGTTCGTGGCGGTAGCGGTGGCGCTGATTTACACGCGGGCGGTCATGGTTCCGTTCGTGCTGGCGGTTTTTATCGCGTCGATTGTCTCCCCATTGCTCGACTGGCAGGTTATTCGGCTGAAGTTCCCGCGCACGCTGGCTGTCATTGCATCCATGCTGGTGGTGGTGTTTGTCACGGCCTTGGTATGTCTGCTGCTGGCAAGTGCGGTTTCGTCCATAGTGACAACGGCCGGCGGTTCGGATAATCAATCGCAAAGCGCCGCTAAACAGAAAACCGCTTCCCCCCCACCGGTAGATAACGTCGAAGACGCTCTTGGCATGACGGCCAGTCAATATACAGAGGATCTCGCCAAGCTTCTGGATCGCGCTTTCGACAAGGTTGAAAGCTGGGGCATTAAGCTGGATCGCTCAGCGATTATTAACGATCTCCAGAACAGGGTGCCCAAGTTAGTTACGAGCGTTATTGGTACAGCCTTCGGTTTCCTTTCGAGCGTTCTGTTTGTGACGATTTTTGTGATCTTTCTTTTAGCAGGTAGGAATCCACGTATCGTACGTCGTGGGGTGTATGCGGAAATCGACCAGAAGATACGCAGGTATGTTGTCACGAAGGTTGTCGTTTCGGTGGCGACTGGGGTGCTGGTCTGGATTTCACTGCGGCTGATTGGTATGCCATTGGCAGGTGTGTTCGGCCTGCTGGCCTTTCTATTGAATTTCATCCCGTCGGTTGGCTCTATCATCTCGATATTACTACCGATCCCTGTTGCTGTGGCCAATTTTGAGAGTTATGGGGTGATAGTTTTGGTAATTCTGATTCCGGGAACCATTCAGATGGTGCTGGGCAACGTAATCGAGCCGAAAGTGATGGGCGAGGGGCTGAACCTGCACCCGGTTACAATCCTGCTTGCGTTGTCGTTTTGGGGTCTGATATGGGGCGTGGTCGGGATGCTATTGGCGACGCCGATGACGGCTGTTGTGCGAATAGTTTTGATGCAGTTCGAGACGCTGCGGCCAATAGGCAACCTCCTGGCGGGCCAGTTACCTGGTGATGATAAGGATTCGGCCTGAATGAACAAGTAGCAGCATGGCCGACACTTATATCTGTTGAAAAAAACCAGGAACTGGGATATCGAGCATCGTCTTCAATCCCAGTCCGGCTAATGATATCGAACGCAGGGCATTGACTGTTATTGCGAAGGTTGTGATTTTACCGGCGTCAATTGCGGCGGCGTTTTCAAGCCGGTGCGTTCACAAGCGAAACGAAATATCTTCTGCCCCAGCGGCCCCAGACCGATTTGCACGACCTTCAACATATGTTCCTCCTATTGCATCAATCAACTCTGCAAACGAGCATACGAGTTAATCCTATGGTCTGCCTGTTGTCAGCATACGATTGCACAGTATACTGGGCATTATCCATTCGGCAACTTGAAGTGTCGAAGGCTATCGATTGTTGTGCAAAGAATGCAGGAAAAGATTCCGCCTGTTAATAAGAAGGAGTGCCGAGATGTATATGAGAATAGTATCATTAGCATGTGTATTGCTGCTGGCCGGCAGTGTTGCGGGGGTGGAGATTGAGCAGTGGGATATTTTTGAAGTGATTCTGGAAGGCCCTGCCGGGGGCAATCCTTTTGTCGACGTGCAGCTCAGCGCGGAATTCAGGCAAGACGGGAAGGTTTTCAAGCCTCATGGTTTCTACGACGGCAAAGGTACATACAAGGTTCGATTCATGCCCAATGCTACGGGTGAGTGGACGTATGTGACCATGAGCAATCGCAGGGAACTGGACGGCAAGAAGGGAAGCTTTATATGTATAAAGGCGGGAGAAGGCAATCATGGGCCTGTGGTTGTTGACGGCAAGTTCAGGCTGGCATATGCAGATGGAACGCCACACTTTTCGGTGGGAACAACGTGTTATGCGTGGGCGCACCAGGGCGACGAGATGGAGCAGCAGACGCTCAAGACACTGGCGAAAGCCCCGTTTAACAAGATGCGGATGTGCGTATTTCCAAAAGCGTATACGTATAACAAAAACGAGCCTGAGTATTATGCGTATGAGGGCAAGCCTCTGAAAGATTGGGATTTTAAGCATTTCAATCCTCCGTTCTGGAGTCATTTCGAGAAGCGTGTGAGGCAGTTGCGCGACATGGGAATCGAGGCGGACATCATCATTTTTCACCCATACGACCGCTGGGGCTTTAAGAGCATGGGGCACGAGAACAATCTATTTTACCTGAAGTATCTGGTGGCCCGGCTGGCAGCGTATCGCAATGTCTGGTGGTCGTTTGCGAATGAGTACGACCTGCTGAAGTGGCCGATGGAGCATTGGGATGAGTATATGAAGCTGGTGCAGCAGATCGATCCTTACGATCATCTGCGGGGGATACACAACTGCCGGGGTTGGTACGATCATACGAAGCCATGGGTGACGCACAGCAGCATTCAGAACAGCGACTTTCGCAAGGCGAAGGAGTACCGTGACAAGTACGGCAAGCCCGTGGTGTATGATGAGTGCAAATACGAAGGGGATGTCCCGCAGGGATGGGGCAATATCAGCGCCGAGCAGATGACGCGGAATTTCTGGATGGGTTCGTTAGCCGGCTGCTACGTCGGGCACGGTGAGACGTACAAGCATCCTCAGGATATTCTGTGGTGGGCCAAGGGTGGTGTACTTCACGGCCAGAGCCCGGCACGGATCCAGTTTATGAAGGACATAATCGAGGCCCTGCCATATCAGGAGATGGAGCCGGATTTCGACAACTATCCGGAGACATATGTGCTGGCGAAAGCGGGCGAGTGTTATCTGATGTACTTCGCGGCGGGCAAGCCCGTGACGATCAATCTGCCCGTCGGGAGGCCCTACAAGGTGGACGGGATCGATACGTGGGAGATGAAAGTTCTACCGATGGGCACTGCGGCGGCGGGCGAGTTCACTTTCGCACCACCCAAGCCTGACTATGCGGTGCGGCTGGTGCGATACGCGCCGGGAGAGAAATTGCGTCCCGAGGCAAAGGCTACAGCGGATAAGCACGAAGGGATTGCGCCGCTGACAGTGAAGTTTTCGACTCCGTGGAAGCAGACGTGCCAGTGGGATTTCAGCGATGAGAACCAATCGAGTGAAAGATCGCCCGTACATACGTTCAAAGAACCAGGGCTGTACACTGTTATGCTGACAGTTACCGATCCCGATGGCGGGACAGGCTGCACTACGCTGTCGATTATGGTGGATCGGGATTCGAGCGAGCCTGTAGTAAGGTTCGGATTCGCAGAAGGTGACTATCCGAAGGTCAGCTTACATGGTGGTAAGATCATCCGCTCGAAGGACGGTGCATACGATCTGGGTATAGGCGAACCATTTACCTGGATCAAAGTTGGCCAGGGGCCGATACGTGATCTGGAAGGTGTACAGTCGTTTACGATCAGCGGCTGGCTCAAGGCTTCTGATATGAAGGTCGGCTCAGGCGGCAACCGGATACTATTCAGCCTGCAGCATAATCGCTCTGGTATCGATCTGGTTCATCACGCCGACGGGAAAATGAGGCTGGCTGTGAATGAATGGCCGGATGGTATTCGTAACGACAGCTCAACGGGCAAGGTTAAGATCAGCAAGTGGGTATTCTTTGCGGTGACCTACGACGCATCCAAAAATCAGGACAGCGTATGTTGGTACTTCGGAGATGATAACACGCCCGCTACGCTCGACCGCAAAACAAACTACAATAACGGCGCTGCCGACGAAGGCAGCGGCAACCTTATGATTGGCAACTTCAACAAGACGCTGCAAAGCGCGGGACTGGATCGCCAGTTCCGAGGGCAAATCCGAGGTTTGCAGATTCACGCGAGCAGACTTGCTGAACGAGGGGCACTTTCATTAGAGCGAATCCGACAGTTGCAGAAGGCCAAGTGAGACGGATTCACGCCCTATTAAAACTTGTTCGCAAACAGATTGTCTAATATAGCCTCTGCGTAGTCAGAGCGATGTTTCTACTTCACCGCCTCACGCAGGATATCCAGGTATAGATATTCGTAATCGACGTATTTTTGTCCGCCGGTGTAGGAAATCCCGCTGTCGGAGTCATCGGTTGTGCTTGTTGGAGCAGTTCCTGAAGTGGCTTCGATCTGGGAGTCTTCGTACCATTCATTGAAGCTGGTTACCATCATGATGTTGTCGCACTTCGGATCGAGATTGGGCAAGGCGACATCACGGATCATCGATCGGAAGATGTCCCCTTCTTTGGAATTTTCCACATCTGTGAAATAGCGGGCCCGCCCCGGATGTCCCGGGCGGACAGCAGTATCGTTATAACCCGGCGCGATGGTGGGCATGAAAGCGGCGCCGACAGAATTAGCCTGGTTCTTGGCATGCTTGTAGTTTTCAGCGAGGAATTCGATTGCTTTGCGCGTTCCACCCAACCGCCCTACCGACTGACCGTAGACGTCGTAGGATGTCACGGCGTCGAAATTCTTCGCCCATTCCGCTCTGTATCCCGCTCCGAAAACATCGTCAGCGACGAGATAGACTTCAGGGAATTTCTCCCTCATTTCCTTCAGGGCGTCGCCGCCTTTGTTACGAAAGTATTCACGAGCCAGGTAGAAGAACACTACGGGCCCGCCATTGATCTTCAGGTATTGGGGGTGGTCGAAATAGTTCTCCTTCATATAGGTCAAATCGTCGATCCAGCGTCTGTAGCTCGGATTGTTGAAACCGCCGAATCGCCCGGTCGATTCGTACAGTATTGCGTATTTGAGTTTCCCTGCGTCAGGATGTGTAAGAATTGCGTTTTTGAAATTCGTATCGCATATTTGCCTGGGACCCCACCAGCTTACGGCCCAGAATGAAATCCCGCCGCGAACGCTCTGAGCGATATGATCGCCAACAACATTCGGATCGTTAGAACGATATAGGCCCACTTTCGGTTCCTGAGGCGCCTTCAAATGGTGACGCATGACCTGGCGCCATTCACGCGATGGGTTGCGGTACCAGGGATAATAGTATACTCCAACGATGGGCTTGCCCTGCTGGTTTAGTTGAATAGCTGCAGGTGAATCGTCGGCTGCCGTGCAGGGAGAGTCTGCGAAGATGCATAAGATAATTATAAGGATGTAGGCGATCTTGATCAAACTCTTCGTAAACACTGGATGCTCCTTTCTCTGACTATAGATTCTTATATAGCGGACTGGGATTTGCCACGTACCTTTATAAATTATGCTGCTCCGTCCGGACCGCGAACTCCATAATACCACAGGACATATTATTTTCTAACCTTATAGACGTTAAAAACAACCGATTCATATACCAAAACGTCGTATTAACGTTTTTTTTGTCCTTCTCGCTCGACCTCACCGGTAAATTCGGCGAGCCATTGGTCGATGTTATTGTCGGGAATATTGAGCTTTCGAAGGCTTTGTTTGTGGTCAGGGTAGCCACCGACTTGATCCTGGCTATCGATGATGCGGCCTTTGCGTTGTTGGAACTCTCGGATGATGCGGCGGTCGACCTCGTCGCGATCTTTGGGGCGGGCGCCGGCGTTAGTGTTGACATATTCGATGACTTTGGAAGCGGGCATAGCTTCGAGTCCATCAGGCCATGATGGTTTTTCGTTTAACAGGTTTATACGGCCTGCTGTCAGTTCGGCGGGTGTGCCGTCACGTTTGAATGCAAGATTGTCGTGTATGTAGGCGTCGCCTTTTTTAGAGATAAGAGCCAGATAACTGCGGCTGTCTACGCCGTAGATCATGACGTTGCCTACGATGCTGACGCGGGCGTTTTGCGGCGCGATCGTCCGGTCCTTCCATTCGCTCGTGGGCCAGTCGAGCTGAACCGCCCTGCTGCCTGGATTGTAGATGAGATTGTTTACGATGATGCCTGTGGTGAATGCTTTGAAGAATGGATTACGCGAGACATTATGGGCATAGAGATTGCCAAAAACAGCGATATCAGTACAGTTATCGTGGATCAGCGAGCCTTTCGAGTGCGGCCCCTTCTCGTGTGATGAGTCGTTGAGACCTTCGGCTATGATACAGTTGCTGAAGGTAATATCGTGCGAGGTTTTGTCGGGGCCTTCGTAGCGCGGGCCTGAGGCTGTGAGGTTCTCGTCGACGGCCCAGGAAACGGAACAATGGTCGATAACAACATTGTAAGCCGCGTGTGTTGCGATACCATCGGGGCTCCAGCCCGAGCGTTTGGGTTGGCCGGCGTCACCAGGGCGGACACGGATATGCTGAATCAAGACATCGTGCGTTGCGATTCCTATGCCACCGCGAATGAATGTGATCCCTGGCGAGGGAGCCGTCTGGCCCGCGACAGTGAGAAATGGATTGTTGATAGTGACACTCCTGCGCTCGAGGTCGATCACACCGCCAACTTCGAAGACGACAATGCGTGGGACTTCGGCCCTTACCGCCTCTGAAAAGGAGCCTGGGCCTTTCGCATTAAGATTCGTCACGACGATGACACGCCCTCCCCTGCCTGCCTGTGTATCGATTCCAAATCCCACAGCGCCGGGAAATACGGGCGCCGCTGATGATATTGCTGACAACAGGAACAATGCGCAAACAGTGTGGATTTTTTTCAGGCGTGACATTGCAATCTCCTCAGGCGGTAGTAAGACCAGATTCTGGTGGCGCTGATAGAAGCAGAATAAAGGATTTCTCCGGTGCACCGTTGCGATTCTCTTCCTTAGTCACCCTGCCAACGTAGAGGATATCCAAGTGAACAATGTGTAATCTGAGGCTTACCCCCCCTTCCGTGCAGAACGGCCACTTTGATCGGCGATCAGTCGAGTGTTTCGGGCTTATTGAGTATCTCGGCGGTCTTGTCGCCGATGTATATCACATCATCCTTGAGTCCTCGTGCGGTGTTGCAGCCGAAAAGGGACAATGCCACGATTGTCACGATCAGTAACAGAATCGCCCTTCTTATCATCCTTGACGTCTCCCGGAAAAACGCATTGCCAGTATTAATAAGTGCCAACGGAGGCGGTTGGCTTGAGAAACAGGTAGTAGAGTTTTCCTTCCTGATATGTTTGTCCGGCCCGCTCTCCTGCGGCATCACCCACACCCATGTAGACATCGCATCGGCCGGGAGCGCGAATGGCGCCGCCGGTATCCTGATCGAGTGCAAAGCCGCTATAGACGTTTGGCTGTCCGCCTATTGTGCTGGGCATTGTGGTCGAGATGAACGCAAGACAGCCTCGCGGGAAGATAGACTTGTCCGTAGCGATGGTCCTCATCGTTGTAACGGGCTCGTTGAGACTGCCGCGAGGAGGTCCATCCTCTTCCTGGAAGAAGACGAATCGCGGATTCCGCCTGACGTATGTATCGATAAGGCCCTGGTTCTCTTTGAAGTATCGAATCATTGCGGAGAGGCTCAGTTGGTCGGAGGCGATTCTGCCGTCTGCAACAAGCTCCTGGCCTACGCTGTGATATTCCTGGCCGTTATTTGCTGCGTAGCCTATGGTTGTCAGGCTGCCGTTAGGGAGTCTGATTTTAGCTGAGCCCTGTACGTGTGCGATATAGGCCTCGAATGCGTCAGCTAGCCAAATCAATTCTTTGCCCTTGAGAATTCCCGTTTGCTCGATTACGTCACGCGTTGGATATGGTGATATTTGTCCTGTAGCGTTTCGTCTACCCAGTATTGCCCCATCAGGTCCTTTGGCGAGATCGTCGGGCTGTTCGTATAGAGGGTATCTAAAACGTGCATCGGGTCTTGTCGAGCCGTCGAAGATTGGAGTGTAATAGCCCGTGAATAAAACGGTTCCCCTGTCGTCACAACCTATTGACATGTATGTGTCGAATTGCGCTCGTATGGCGGAATTCAACTGAGAGCCACGTACGCCGGAGTCGATCAGGGCTGCGAATGCTTCGAGGCTCTCAACAGCCATTCTATGTGTTATGTCGCCCGAAGGGAAAAAAAGCTCACTGGATGGCTTTCCCAGGTAGCTTAGGCTGTTGTCTATTGTGGATCGAAGGCCGGCGTGATCCAGGCAAGCCATAGTAAAATCTGGAACCTGGGCTGTATCGACAATTTTGCGTAGCGCGAATTGTCCAGGTGGCAAGGGCCTGTCATATGCGGTCTGTTCGGGTTCTCCCTGGCTTTTGCATCCTGCAAAGACGAGGGTCATCATAAGCACTATGGCGAGAAGGACATTATGTTTCATTCCATTGCTCCGGATTTCTTTTTCGGCCCATCTTTTCCATTATATAACGCAATTGTGTCGTCCTAATTATATAATGAAGTTTGCTGTCGCATTGTCAATACTATTTCCTTACGTTATCATCCCTTTGATTTTGAATCCCCCCCAATCAATTACGTTATCTTGTCTCGTCAGTGTTTGCCTTTTTTTTCTTTTCTTTATTTTATCGCAAGTATTCTTAACATAAGGTTTTGTACGCATTTATTATAATATATTTTCTATTCTACGATTCATCCTAATCTCCTTTATCGATACCTTCCGCTTATATGTATGTTGTATATACATCTAACATTAATTTACTAACCGGCCTTTTTCTTCTTACTGCTTTATGTTGCTTCGCTTATCCTTTCTTCATATTCCTTTATCTAAACTGCCCATACCCCCCCTTTCGTTGTAATTTCATCCAACTATTTTCTTTTCTATAAACACAAAATCCTTCAATTCGCAGTCTTTGTAATATCATAAATATATTCTTCTTTCTTTCAATGAGCATTTTTCCTTTTTCATCTGATTTTTGTTTTGTCTTGAGAAATAACCTATCGTGAAAAGATTCATTTTTTAGACAAACAGGTTTGTTATTTGTACCTCTGCCATCCAGAAGGTTTTTATCGGTCTTGCGAGAATCATAAAAAATGTCTATCGTTATGTAATCACTATATTTATACGGCTCTTTTGATTTGTCTTACTGTCTTAACGTCCCGGAAATTATTATGATTATTATACTCTTTCAACGTTTCTTAGAGGACAAAAGTACATGTAGCATTGTTTGGTCGTGTAATTAAATGCCAGGATATGACATTGGGAGTATTTAACAACAGGACCCATCTAAACATTGTTTCACGTGAAACAATAAACGTGTTCTGTACATCATGTTTTACCTTTTTTTAGCTGATTGAGATAATCATTTTTCATCCGTTTAATCTGTTCAGTCAATTACGGGATTCCCCCTTTTACACATTCCTTTTATTTTGTACTGTTAAATGCTTGACTCTATCTGTTATGCCGATTTGTTTTTGTCTTATACCAGGCATTAAAATCACCCTCTTTTCACAGAAATCCTCTTATTTTTTGAAACGTATTGCTCTGAAATTTTTACATTATATTTTTAAATTTGTTATTCTTTTTTGCCTTACATTCGATATTTATCTGTTTTTACATGCTAACGATTGTTTCACGTGAAACATTTTGTTTCATAGCGTTTTTTTTCTGCTGGCATGTTTCAAGGAAATCCTTTAAAAACGTCGAACTATTATTTATTGTGAGCGCACGATTGTGTCTCTCTATGTAGTTTTCTTTTTTGTTGCTTTTCTTCGTATGTAAGGAGCGATTCATGCCCGAAATAAAGAAGGACCGTCCCAGGCACTTGGGTAGGGGGCTTCAGTCTCTTATTGGCCCGATAACTTCAAATGAAATAAATCAGACATTTCCATCTGATGTCGGTGCGGATTCTGCTGGCTTCCCTGCTGATGAGGAATTAAAAGCGGCTTTGAAGAAAATTGATATCTCCCTTATTGATCCTAATCCTTATCAGGCGAGGACTGTTTGGGACGATGACCAGCTCAAAGAGTTGTGCGAATCGATACGTGCGAACGGTGTTATACAACCTGTCATTTTGCGTCCAAAAGGTGTTCGTTATGAGCTTATCGCTGGGGAGCGTCGTTTTCGGGCTAGCCGTCTGGCTGGTCTTACTAATATCCCTGCCTGGGTTAGGCGTGCAACTGACGAACAGGTGCATGAGTGGGCATTGGTTGAGAATATCCATAGAGCGGATCTCAACGCTCTGGAACGTTCCAAGGCGTATCGTACTTATATCGATACCTTCTCTTTAACTCAGGCGGAGGCAGCGGAGCGTCTAGGTGAAGAACGCTCTGTTATAGCTAACTATCTGCGTTTGCTGGACTTACCAGACGAGATTAAGCAAATGTTGTCAAAGGGAGAGTTGACGATGGGTCATGCTCGGGCGATTCTCGCATTGCCTACTGACGATCTTCGACGAAAGCTTGCCAATAGGGCAATGGCAGGGCGGTTGAGCGTTAGAGAAGTTGAAAGACTTGTCCGGCGTCATCTTACTGGAGCTTCGGAGAGTACTCGTAGCGTGCGGGTTAAAGGCACCCATATAATAGATCTGGAGAGACAATTCAGCAGCGAGTTGGGTACGAAAGTGCGTATCGATGCGCGTAAGAACGGTCAACGCGGTAAGATCGTTATTGAATTCTTTACATTGGATGAATTCGATGGCATCGCTCAACGTCTTGGTATTACTGCGGCCGAAGAATCATAAGTTGTTTATATACAGCATCTTAAGAGGATATATGATTCCATAATACTATGGATAAATCGTATCTGCTATAACTATATACAATAGAATTGCCATTTCAACGCTATACTATAGGCTATATGGGAGGTATAGGAAATTGGTAGATATAGAAGTGAGAGATGACGTTAATCCGGTTTGTCCGTATTGCGAAGAGGAGATAGACCGAGTTTGTATGCAGGAGGCGATGGGTGTTCTTGGGAAGAGGTACATATATTTTTGCCCAAACTGCCGGAAAATTTTGGGTATGTCGCACAGGAAGGGTTTTTGGATGGGGTGATTTACTTTTACCTAATTATATGACGGCACAACGTTTACTATGATTGTCGAATCGTGGGATCGTATATATGGGACAAGGTCTTTCAGGGAAAGTCGCGCTTGTGACAGGAGCCAGTAGGGGGGTTGGCAGGGCGATTAGTGTAGCTCTTGCTAAGCAGGGAGCGACCGTAGTTCTGTCGGCTCGTTCTATCGAAAAGCTTTCGGAAACAGCACAACTGGTTACTGCGGCAGGGGGTATAGCTGAGGTTATAACGACCGATTTGACGGATGAGGGGGAAATCAAGATTCTTGTAGAAACTGTTGTTAAAAAGTTCGGCAGGCTCGATATCCTTGTGAACAATGCCGGCTTAACACATTCAGCGACGCTGGAAGAAACGACTACAGAGGCCTGGGAGAAGTGCATGTTCATCAATGCACGGGCTCCGTTTATTCTGTGCCGAGAGGCGTTATCAGTACTGAAAAGGGCGATTTCGGGGTATATTATAAACATTTCTTCGGTTGTGGGAGTTAAAGGTTATCCGCTTCAGAGTGCTTACACATCGAGCAAGCACGCCCTTCGCGGTATGTCTATTTCTTTGGCGGAGGAATTGAAGGGGACGAATGTGCGAGTGCATGTAATATGTCCGGGCGGGGTGAATACGGAGATGGTTAGTCGTGTGCGGCCTGACATAAAGACGGATGAGCTGATCGATCCTGAAGAGATAGCCGAACTGGTGCTGTACATTGTTACACACAAGGGCAATGCTGTTATCGATGAGTTGCATATCCGCAGGGCAAGTGCGAGCCCGTGGTTCTCTTGTTAAGAAGAGGGGGCTAACAGATGACTGTTTGAAGGGGAGAAGTTGCCATATTTCTTATCCTTCGGTTGATTAGCTGTATATATGGGGAAGATGGGCGTTATGGGCAGGAGTGTGTTTGTCAGTTCTTTGCCAAGGTGCTGATCCCTGTTTAAAGCGTTCGAGGGCATGGGTCTCGAAACGGGGCTCATGATAAATTACGGTTGGTTGCGCGCCGTTGTTTTCAACTCGTTAGACCATGATGTCCTGAATCGATCCCCACTTATACTGGATCATGTCCGGCACAAGGCTGAGAATGGGGCTCGGGATAAAGTTATGGTGGGGGTTTCGTGTTGATGTGGGTGGGTTTTTTACAGATAATGGCCTGTCGCTCTGCATTTTGTCGTGTGCTGCACTTAACAAGTTATGGAAAGGCAAGGGTATGAGAAATCTGAGGACAGCTCTGTTGGCACTTTTTATAGCGAGCCCGTTGTTTGGGCAGGCAAAGCCGACGGCTCTGGTCTACGAGCATAAAGACCAGTGGACACAGTCGCTCGGGGCTCTCGAACTGCTCGAACAAGGCGGCTTCGGGGTTTCCGATCTGTCGTTGGGTAAGTCTCCGCTGGAATGCGAGGCGGATATGATCTTCTTAGGCTCGTTCACATCTGAGAGCGAGGCCTACAAACAATACATGAAAAGTTTTGCCGCAGAGCTTCGCAGCTACGTGGAGAAGGGACACTTGCTGGTACAGATGGTCCAGGCCGACCAGACTGAAGAGACGCCTCCGTTTCTGCCTTCAAGCCTCGGTGCCATGAGAGCCGATCAGGATTTCAGCAAGGCGCATATCGTGTCGGCCAGCTCCCACCTTTTGCAGGGTCTGCCTGAGATTTCATGCATCTCGTTCCATCCGCGTGCAACGGTTTGGGAATCGTTCGTAGATCAAAAGGGCTTCGAGGTCACACTTGCAGGGGATAAGCATGCACAATTTCCGGCGCTGCTGGAAGGCGCATTAGGAAAAGGCAGGATTATCCTCAGCTCGCTGGCGTTGGATAAGCAGAGCTTCGGCTCATTCGGGGAACCCAACGAAGCCATTGACAAGGTGCGAGAAGTTTTCTTCCAGAACCTTGCGCGACATGCGATGGCGATTCGCAATCAAACGGCCGAGCCGCTTAATGTCACGCCATCGCCTATAAAGGCTGCTGATTTCGTCGAAGGATCGTGGACACTGGTTTTGCTGCCCGACATTCAGAACTACTCTCAGTATTATCCAGGACTTCTTCTGGCGCAAACAGCGTGGATTGTTCAGAATCAGTCAAAGCACAATATCAAGTTCGTTCTTCAGCTTGGCGATATTACGAACCACAACGCGGTCGAGGAATGGGAAAACGCCCGCATGGCTCTGAGCTTGATGAATGGGCGGGCGCCATATGCGTTCTGTCCAGGCAACCACGATTACGGCCCGGGCGGCAATGCCTCCACTCGCGAGACGCACTTGAACGAGTATCTGCCCCTCAAAGATTACGCTCTCACTCCCACTTTCGGCGGGGCAATGGTCCCAGGGAAGATGGACAACACTTTTCATCTCTTCGAAGCAGGCGGGCGCAAATGGATCGTCCTGGCGTTGGAATGGGCCCCGCGGGACGTCACGGTCGCCTGGGCGAATAAGGTCATGAACGAACATCCCGGCCGCAAGGGGATTTTGATAACGCATGCCTATATGAACAACAACGACCTCCGCTACGACCACAATGACAGCGAGAATCCGCAGACATACAATCCTCATCTTTATTCCACGCCGGGTTCGAAGAACGACGGTCGCCAGCTATGGGAAAAGCTGGTCTCGAAACACGACTTTGTCTTTGCATTCAACGGTCACGTTCTCGGCGACGGCACGGGCTATCTGGCCGAAAAGAATA
This sequence comes from uncultured Pirellulales bacterium, assembly GCA_964649005.1. Taxonomy (GTDB): domain Bacteria; phylum Planctomycetota; class Phycisphaerae; order Sedimentisphaerales; family Anaerobacaceae; genus CAZGMJ01. Next base: position 1,116 of record CAZYMD010000126.1, on the reverse strand, counting down.
AGAAAGGCAAAGTCGTCCACCAGATGTTAGCGAACTACCAGATGAGGCAGCTTGGCGGGGAAGGGTACATGCGATTGCTGGAGTTTCTGCCCGACGGTAAGACAGTGCAGGTGAAGACCTTCTCGCCACTGTATGGCAAGTACCTGTTGGAGCCAGATCAGCAGTTTTGCATCAAGCTTGATTTTTGAAGCTGGCCTTACAGTTGGAGCAGGGAATTCACAAACGGCTGGTGGCGTTAGTCGTTTATCCCGCTTATAGCTATCATATCGACAGCTTGTCACCGCATTGCTGCTGGAGCTTTCTCAGCTTCTGCTTGAGTTGGGTGACCTTTTCTGCGTAGCGAGCATCGTCTGCGAGGTTTTTCATTTCCTGTGGATCGGCCTTTAGATCGAACAGAAGGGTCTTGTCGATTTTTGGGTAGTAGATCAGCTTGAAATCGTCGTCGGTAATCATTCTTTGCAGGTTGATGTAACCGCCGTAGATGGCGTCGTAGTTGCTTTTGCGCGCGCCGGAGAGAAGGGGCAGAAGGCTCTTGAACTGGACGCGGTCGGGGATTGTCACCTGCGCCAGCTCCAGTGTCGTCGGCATGATATCCTGCAGGTATACCGGCGCCGATATCTTCCCGCCCGCAGCGATCCCCGGCCCGACGGCGATAAGCGGAACGCGCACGCTGTGGTCGAACATGTTCTGCTTGCCTATCAGGCCATGATGACCGACGGCCAGTCCGTGGTCGGCGGTGAAGAAGATGTACGTATTGTCGGCCTTGCCCGATTCGTCGATGGCATCGAGGATGCGGCCGATTTGCGTGTCCATGTGCGAGATGATAGCGTAGTATTCCTGACGATTTACCTTCACGGCGTATCGCGTTCGTGGAAACGGCGCCAGCCTTTCATCGCGCAACGTCTTTCCGCAGCCGATAGCGTCTTTGTAGGGATATTCCGCCGCGAAGTTCTCCGGGACCTTCACCTTCTCCAGCGGGTACTTGTCCACATACTCCTTCGGTGACTGACGCGGATCGTGCGGGGCGTTGAATGCGAGGTACATGAAGAAGGGATCGGGTCGCTCGGCGGCCTGCTTGAGAAAATCCACACCGTGATCGCCCAGCACTTCGCTCCA
>CAZYMD010000125.1:0-14982 GCA_964649005.1 uncultured Pirellulales bacterium | reverse complement strand
TGTGTGAAGAAGGTTATGGATATACGTGATCTTGGTTTTGAGGATTGGTTTAGCTCTCGGGTAGAGGGTGTGTTGCAGGCTGGGCAGAGTTTGGCGAGGGTGATGACTGTTGATCGGGGGGCTTTTCTTGTGCGCGGCGAGCAGGGTGAGGGCGGCGAGGGCAGCGAGGTTAGTGCGGAGCTTTCGGGTAAGTATCGGTTTGGGGTTGAATCCGCTTGCGATATGCCCTGTGTTGGTGATTGGGTGTGTGTCGAGTATGCGTCGGATGAGCTGGCGATTATTCATGCGGTTTTGCCCAGGAAGACTGTCCTACGGCGCAAGAGTTCTGGCAAGACGGTGGATTTTCAGATGATCGCGACCAACCTGGATGTTGCCTTTATTGTTCAGTCGTGTAACTACGATTTCAATATACGAAGGCTCGAACGATATCTCGTAGCTGTGGAGGAAGGGAATATCGATCCGTTGGTTATTCTGAGCAAGACGGATACGGTTACTGAGGAAGAGTTAGCTGTGCTGGTTGACAAGATAAGGGGCGTTGGCATTTCTGCTCGACTTGTCCCTATTAGCAATGTGACGGGCTGCGGGCTGGATGAATTCAGGAGCCTACTGGAAGCGGGCAAGACGTATTGCCTGATCGGGTCGTCAGGGGTCGGCAAGACAACTCTCATCAACCGGCTGCTTGGTCGGGACGTGCTTGAGACAAAGGCGGTCAGCATGACTGGGGAAGGGGTGCATACTACGGCACGACGTCAACTGCTTGTGCTCGACAATGGCGCTATGATGATTGACACGCCCGGCATGCGTGAGCTTGGTCTTCTTGGCGCCGGTGACGCAGTGGAAGAGAGCTTCTCGGATATCTGCGAGCTTGCCCTGAGCTGCCGGTTCCCTAATTGCAGCCATACCCAGGAGCCTGGATGCGCTGTGCTGGGGGCGGTCGCTGCAGGTGAGGTTAGCGAGGAGCGGCACCAGATCTACATCAAGTTGCAGAAGGAAAGCGACTATCACGATCTTTCGTATGCTGAGAAGCGGAAGAAGGACCGGAATTTCGGGCGGTTTATCAAGTCCGCCAAGAAACATAAGAGACACTGAGCTTTCTGCATGGGCTGAATGCCTATATTACGGATAGTCGGGCCTGTGCGATTAGATTCAATTCTCCGGGGATATCTCTCCGCTGCGCTCCTTAGGGTCTTCGGTCGAGATGACAATGGGTGACAACCATGAACTCGATGTTGGAGATAGAGTTCTTCTGCTTAGGGGTTTATGACGGGTGCTGTTTTGTAAAAAAAAACGACTTGAATTTAGATGCTCAATATTGGTCCCCCCCCGGTTGGGTCAATAGAGCTCTTCGTTCAAGCCGTTTCGCTTAGTTGGAGTGATCTAAAAATGTCTGCCCTGTGCGATTCGGAACATCGAATTGTTCGGGCGAAGCCTTTCTATTCTTTATTTGACAATCAGATTTTCAAAGAGATAGAGACCACTTTTGCCCGGGGCGACGAGGTCTATGTCACCGTCTTTATCCATGTCTATGGCCTGGGTGTTTATTCCGAGGCCGACTCGTCCGGCTTCGTGGAGCAGGTGGCGGGTCCACTTCTTCGATGATTTATTGTAAGTGTAGTAATAGACGCATGGGGGTTCGTTGCCGCCCGGGTCGTGACCATTGTGGGCGTGGACGCGTTTGCCTGTTATCAGATCGATTGTTTTATCGTTGTTCAGGTCGGTGAGGATCAAGAAGTGCGGCTGGGACCATGAATCGTCGATAGCGTGTTTTTGCCATGTTCGTTTTCCGGCGGCATCTTTGCTTTGTTCGAGCCAGAAAATTCCATAGCCGTGGCCCATGCCCCAGATGATGTCGGAGTCCTTGTCGCCATCGACATCGTGAACGAGGACGGGGACGCTGGCGGTGCCGAGATTGAATTCGGCGTGCCATTGCCATTTTTCGCCCGGCAACTGCTCGGCCCATCCGCCTGAGGCGACTACGTCGCAACGGCCATCATTGTTGACGTCACCTGCACCGTTACCGTGTCCTGAAGCTTGCTGAGGCAGTGGGTGCTTGGTCCACTTGGCGCCGCCCGGTGAGGCGGAGTCGGGCTTGTAGCTGTACCACGCGGCTTTGTCCATTATATTCGGCAGGATGTCTTCCTGTCCATCACCGTCGATGTCTACTGCTATTGCGGTTTCCATGTTACCCGGCGTATCGATTTCGAAGACTTCCCAAGGCTTACCCGAGTCGCCTGGGTTGCGAACCCAGTAGACCATTTTGTTGTGCCAGGCGGCTGAGCCTATGTCGATCCAGCCATCACCGTCGACGTCCATGGGTAGGCTGGCGAAGTCGTAGTAGTAGTTGCCATCGTATTGGATTTCTCTGACGAAATGCTGTTTCCAGTTGGGGCTTTCGTACCAGAAACCGCCACAGAAGATATCGATCTTGCCATCCTTATTGACGTCGAATGCTCCGGCGGCTTCGAACTTCGAGTCTGCGTTGATTGTGTGCAGCTTGAAGCCTGCTCCGAGCTTCGGCCTGGGAACTCTCACATCATGGAGCTTAACGATTGCACCCCAGGGCAGATTATTCTGCGTGACTTTCAGCATGAGTGTGTTTGTGCCTATTTTGAGGGTGACGGCAACCTGATCCGGTTCCGGCACGATAGGTCTGGCTATATTGTTGGAGTGTACGACCTGACCATTTAGCCATGCCTTAACGCCATCATCACTGAAGATTTGCAACTTGGCGGGGCCTTGGATTGGCGATTCGATGGTTGTGCGAAGGTAGGCTACGCGCTGCTCGCCACCATTGAGCTGCTTGAGCAGATCGAGATAGCCAGGCTGGCCTGTTTCGGTTGTCGAGACAGGCATTAGACTCCATTTGACTTTGTCCGGAGCAGTTTCGGGCTCGAAGGGGATATCGAACAATTGAGCGTGGTTTTTACCTTCCTGGAAGTATGGGCCTGCAACCTGCCAGTCGGTAAGGAAACCCGTTGTCGCTTCGATCTGGTCGATAATTTTACGAGCTTTATCCAAGACAAACGAGGGTGCGCCCATATCGACGACTTCTTCCATCGCTGCTTTGACGGGCTTTGGATTTTGGCCGTAAATGGCTTCGCCTATTGTTGTGGCTGCCACTGCGGCTTCGGCTTTTAGAGCTTCAACTTTGAGATAGGAACAAGCCATGTTAAACGCTTCGATGTTGTGGATTGCGCTGACTGCACCGAGTGCTCTTTTCTTCTCGCCTTGGTTATCTGCGAGTTTCATCGCTGTCTTACATGCCTCGATCTTCTGGGGGTCTGAAAGGCTGGATGCCGTTGGGATGAGATCTATGTACGCGCGAAGCGCCAGGACCTTGTGCACTCTGTTCGATGAAGTCCGGGCGATGCCAAGCAGGTCGTCCATCGGCTCGCCTTTCGGTCCGGCGGCGGGCCATTGGCTAAGACCTCGTACGGCCGCGTCTTGAAGATCTTTGCTCTTATCCTTCAGGGCAGATCGTAAGACAGGAAGAGCCGCCTCGTCGCCCAGGCTGCCTAAAGTTATCAGCAGCGCCGCGCGCTGACTATCGTTACTTGCGGTTCTATACTTCGAGAGTATCGTTTTGGTGCATTCCTGACGTGCCGAATGTCGTCTGGCTACAGATGAAAGCACTTTAACCACTTTGTCGGCCTCTGAAGGCTTGACGACGAAGATCAAATCGACAAGGGCGGGAATGTCGCTTTTACCTGCCAGGCTGCGAAGGGCCTTTAGGGCCTCGTCTCGTACAGAGGCGGAGGTTTTAGCAGCTTCTATAAGAGCAGGTGAGGCCTCGACGGCATTTCGGTCGAGCAGTGCCTGGCAGACGATTGCTTTGCTGGCTTTGTCGCCGCGTTTGAGTTGCTCGATAAGTGTCTGATTAATCTTCGCGTCTCTTAGTGTCCCCAGGCTCTCCATCGTTGCGGCTTGTTCACTGCCCGATGTTTTTGCGGCCCGCTCGACCAAGAATGGCACATTAGCTGCATCGCCCAAAACACCGATGGCCTTAATCGCTGCGATACGAACCATCTGGTCAGAGGATGAGCATGCCTTTACGATGTCCTTTAACGATGTGCGGTCACCACTGGCCGAGATGACACTGATTAGAAGTACTTGCGCATCGGCCGGAAGATCATTCCATTGCTTCATGCAGGTGTTGATCAACTGCTGATTCTTAGTCTCCTGCACCAGCCTGGCTGCAATTCGTTTAAGTGCCTTGTCGTTGCCTTTGAGAGCCTCGATCACAAGGGCGCCTTGCTTTTCGTCGTTTGACAAAGCGAGGCCTCGCCATGCAGCCCCACGTATTGCTACTGAAGCATCGGACGCCATCGCCTTGCGGTAAAGGCCTTCTGCTGTCGCTTTTTCGCCTGCATTCAAATGACGCTCTGCGCATTTTATTAGCGCCTCGGCTACGACGATTGCAGTTTCGCCTTTTGATTTTTCACATGCTGCACTCAATGCGGCTTCTGCGTCCTTGCCTCCGATCCGACCGAGTGCGATTGCTGAGATTTGAGCAATAGTCGCGTCCTGGTTCGAAAGCAGCGGCACAAGAATTCCCACTGCGGCTTTATCGCCGCGCCAGCCTACAGAATCGATCAGTCCAGCCCTGATCGGGCCCGACGTGCTATTAATAGCCTCGCGCAGTGCAGTGCCCGCCTGTGCATAAGGCATAGCCTCCATCGCATAACGTGCCGCGTGGCCTACGCGTTCATCGGGTAACAGTGCCGCCAATACCGGGACGGATTTAGCTGTGCCGACGATTCTCAACTGCTTGCACGCCTCACATTTTTCGACAGCGCCGGCGTTTGATTTCAGGACGGCAATTAGCTGACTTTCGTCAGCGGCCTGGGCTGTGCAAGTCCCCATCATGACCAGGCCTATCAACAATATCTGATTGAGCAAATGTTTATTCATGAGCTACCTTTCATCCAGCAAAAGTCATGGCTTTATTAAACGACAATCCCTTACAGCCTCCACGGCGAACGTGGTGTGTACGAAAGCATCCGATTCGCCTGGTCGTCTTTGGTAAACTGCAGCTTCGCAGGCTCCCAGCGAAGGTTACGCTGCAGGGCCAGGGAGGTGCCGCCCGCCAGGATCACGTCGATAGTGTACGCGGCAACCTCCGGATTGCAGATAGTCGCACGCCTACTGCGGATGCAATCGAGGAAATTACCTGAATGGCTGGTGGCGTAATACACTCGCTCGTCGTTTGGCAGCATTGGTTCTTTCAGTATGCTGGCCGGGTACGAAACGATGTTGCTGCGGTCCACTGCAATACGACCCTTCGGTCCGACGAAGCAGGCGCCGCCTTCGGGGCCAACTGCTTCGCCCGGGTAGCCCGTTGAATGAACTACTGCGCCGTTCGAGTAGTGGTAATGGATTTGCCCTTTGTCATACTCTATGTTGATTGGGGCGCTTTCGTCGGGGTTCACTGTCCATTGAATGATGTCGTAATGGTGTGGGCTCCAGTTCACGTCGCCTATAAACATGCCACTGAGTGCGTGGCCGAGTTCCCCTGCGAATGGACGCCAGGGCAGGGGGCCAAGCCACATATCCCAGTCAAGGCCAGCCGGGACAGGGATGGATTTATCCGACGTCCACGGATTAATTGCAAGCGTTCCCGGCAGGCGGTAGGCATAAACCTCTTTGAGTGGACCTATTCGCTCGTTGCGAACCAGTTCGCACGCCCAGCGGAATTTGCCGTCGTATTCCGCGCGTTGTTGTGTGCCTGCCTGGTAAATTCGGCCATGTCGTTTGGCTGTCTCTACTATTGTTTGTGCCTGACGCACGGTAATGGCAACGGGCTTTTCGCAATAGACATCTTTGCCAGCTCGCATTGCCATGATTGCTAACGTCGCGGCCCAGTGATAAGGCACCGCTATCAACACTGCATCGATATCAGGGCGAGCCAGAAGCTCTCGGAAATCATTATAGGCCTTGACTCCGTTATAGTTTGGCTTGCCTAAGCGTTCAGCGTAGATTTCATTACATCGTTTCACCACTGGCATCCGGCGGGCCTGCTGTACGTCGCAGACTGCTTGGACCTGAACGTCTTGACGAGCTATATAGCCGCCTGGGACGTACGTCCATGCTCCCCCTAAGAGGTGCCCGGAGCCTTGGCCACCAAGGCCTATGAAACCCATGTTAATTCGATCGCTCGGAGCCGTGTTTTTTCCGGCACCGAGTACTGATGTTGTGATCACATAGGGCACAGCCATCGAAGCTGCGGCTGTTTTGAGAAAATGCCTTCGTGTCACCATTGTATGATTTGCCATATTCAACTCCATCGTATTTGATATGAACGTTTTATCTCGAAAGAGATTATGGTATTGTAGCCTGCAAGAAGCTTAAGATAAAGACTTTGCCTGGCACATATAGCGTGCGAAACTTTAATTAGCGGGCGTGTACCCCAGTTCGCCCCAGACGGCCCTTTGTACTTTGTGCAGGTCTACGTTTCCAGGTTGTGCGGGGTTTGCCCCTACCTGCAATAGTCCGTACTCTATCGTTCTGGGGTCTTTCCATTTCCAGTGTTCGCTGTGACCGTCGGCAAAAGAGAAGGCTGTTCCATTGCCATGACGAACGGGGGGCGGGTCCTTGTGTCGATTGTCTCCAGCTTGTATGCCACCTACACTGACAGTCGAGCCCCACCATGCCTCAGTGCCGTAGGGGACGGACCAGCTTGCAAATGTGGCCCAGCCTTCATCGACAAATACTACTCTATCGCCAGGTCTTTTTATTTTTAATCTTTTCGTGATTTGTATTTTTTTCCTGAGTTCCGGATCGGGCAGCGGCCAGCCATTCATCGAATCGACGATGGCATAGGTTCGCATCTCGCCTCGCAAACCTGTGGGGCACTTGTACAGCCTTTCGGTTTTAACATAACTGTACAGGGCGCCATCCCTGATTGCATCTACCTGGTCTTCTTCAAGGGTTTGGTCGGAATAGCCCTCCCAATGGACCCATCCATCTTCATTACTGGGGATCGGGTTCTCTCCTGGTGCGCCGGTATTGCCATTAACGATTTTGTCGTCGTTGTCATCTGCATAGAGAACCCAGGCCAGCCCCAATTGTCTGAGATTGCCCAGGCAAACGGCGCGTTTGCCTTGTTCTCTGGCGCTGTTCAGCGCCGGTACGAGTATCGCCATCAATACGGCGATGATGGCGATTACGACAAGCAACTCGATTAGTGTGAATCCTTTGTCCTTCACGGTTTTACCTCTTTGTTCAATTCGTTGATTCCAGCGTAAACCGTTTAACACACAAGCCGTGTGTGATGGTAATTTCTATACTTCACAATTAACACTATATTTGAAATGAACAAGATAAGATTGCACAAGTCCACCTTTTTTGTGTATAATATCACCATGCTCGACAGGCCATATTGAATCGATTGCCCAGGAAACAGGAGCCGAAAATGCGTACTGCAAGTTTCAAAATTCGATTGTTGCAGCAGTTGAAAACCAGTCCTGACCTGTTTCGTTTGTTCGATTCTTTGCCTGATATTTGTTTTTTCGCCAAAGATCGCAGGGGTAGATTTATCATGGGCAATCGCCCATTTTTAGCAAAATTAGGGCTTGATAGAGAGGATGATCTGATAGGAAAGGACGACTTTGATTTCTTTCCCAGTCGGTTAGTTGAGATATTTCTCAGGGATGATCAGCGAGTTATAAAGACACGAGAGCCTTTGATTGATCGCGTGGAGCTTGTTTCCAACAATGACGGTAGTATCGATTGGCATATAACCACCAAGGTGCCGCTTATTTCCCGAAATGATTTTGTCCTTGGAATCGCCGGTATTATGCGGGATTTTCGGAAATCAAGGGAAAGTTGGCGGCCTCATCAGCAGTTTGCGGAAGTTATCCAGTATATCAATCAAAACTACAACGGCTCTATCCAGGTGGAAAAACTCGCCTCTCTCATGTATCTTTCTGTAAATCAATTCGAGAGGAAATTCAAACAGGTTTTTCAGATCTCTCCGATTAAGTTTCTTACTGGATACAGGGTGCATCGGGCCTGCTACGATTTGCTCCATACGGACCATACTATTACGCAAATCGCCACAGAAAACGGATTCTACGACCATAGTCATTTCATTCGGCATTTCCGAAACGCAATGGGTATGACTCCCAATCAGTATAGACAATACGGATAGTCGAGCGAGAGGGCACCCAAGGCCGCATTGAAGATAAGGCTAATAATGTTTATAGTGTTTTGATTATCATTAGAAGGAAGGAGATGCTGCTATTACGTGTGGCAATCTGGGCAATATGGCTATTTCGTTAAGATGGGCGATCTCTACTGAGATACTGAAATTGTGTTGTATGTATGATCGAGAAATCCTGTAACGCTAAGTATCCAGTCATGCTTTTTTTCACTTTTCGCTTGACCGTTTTTGCTGGATGTTCTAACATATCTCCAGTAATTGACTCAATGAATAAGATTGTGGGCAATCCTGTACCCTGTTTGATAAACTGGATAACTTACGACGGGATGTCTGAAAAGAGGATAAGGCGCGTAAGTCTTTTCTCTTACGGTAGTTGAGCTACAAAGGCGTTCTGGGCTATTGCCGGATGCACGAAAAGTTTTTTTGTGATGTTTGAGTGTCGAGCCGGCCGTCGAGAGCGAAATTAGCTGAAACGGAATCTGTTGACAGAAGCAGCTTGCTTGCCAGCGAGGGAGTGTTGGTATTGAGTATAGAACCAAGAAGTGAAATGACGACAATAAACCTCTCAATGCCAAGAATACCGCTTTTGAAGCTGTTTAGGGCGTGTTGTAGCTGATACCGCGCCTAGTCCGGATAAGATTTCATAGTAGTCAGCCATTTCTTTGCAGCCTTCCTGCCGAAGAATCCGCAATCCACGTGGATGCTCGTTCTGCTGTTGCGTTTGTCCAGAACGGCTTCCTCCCGTTGAGCAGTTGTACTTTGATATATTTAGAACTGTGAGGGAAAGGTGGCAAATATGAGCATATTAGCGATTGGCCCGACGACGGTTGTCAGCGCGCTGGTCTTTGGTCTGCTGCTTGGTGGTGCGCTGGTTGCAATTGTGCTCCAGGCTATTACGAAGGCAAAGGCCAAAACCTTTAAAGAGGACCTGCAGCGTCAGATCGATGGTGCGAAAAAGGAATCGGAGAACATAATCAAGTCCGCCCAGCTTGAAGCGGCATCCGAGGCTATCAAGAAGAAGGAACAGGTAACGGCCGAAGCCAACAAGGTTCGTGCCGAGATGCATGAAATAGAGATGAGGCTGTCCAAGCGCGAAGATACGCTGGACCGCCAGCTTGAAGGAAACCAGCAGCGGGAGAAGGTGCTGAAACAACAACAGCAGGAAGTTGAGCGGAAAGAGCAGAATATCGATTTGAAGGAAAAACAGCTTTCGAGCCTGTTGGCCCAGCAGAAGAATCAGTTGCTGAAGATTACTGCCATGAACGTCGACGATGCCAGAAATCTGCTGTTGCAGCGTCTCGAAGACGAGTGCGAGCTTGAGATGTCTGGTTTGATCCAGCGGAAGGTGGATGAGGCTAAAGAAACCGCCGACGAGAAGAGCCGGGAAGTAATCAGCACCGCTATCCAGCGGTATGCCGCCGAGCAGACCTGTGAGGCAACAGTATCGGCAGTCGATATCCCGAACGATGACATGAAGGGCAGGATCATCGGACGGGAAGGCCGGAATATTCGAGCTTTTGAGAAGGCCACCGGCGTTGATGTAATAGTCGACGACACTCCAGGGGTAATCATCGTAAGCGGTTTCAGCCCCGTACGAAGAGAAGTGGCCCGTCTTTCGATGGAGAAGCTCATACAGGATGGCAGAATACACCCATCTCGGATCGAGGAGCTGGTTGCCCAGACCAAGAAAGATGTCAACGCCAAGGTTCTGCAATTGGGCAAGGACGCGGCGGTTGAGACCAATGTGCGCGGGCTCAATAACAAGATACTGAGCATGATCGGGGCTCTGAACTACAGAACGAGCTACGGACAAAGCGTTCTTCGACACAGCGTTGAGGTTGCTTTTCTGGCACAGGTAATGTGCGATGAGCTTGGCCTTGACGGTTCTATCGCGAGGCGTGCGGGTCTTTTGCACGATATCGGCAAAGCAATCGACCACGAGGTCGAGGGCAATCACCCGACGATTGGAGCGAACTACCTCAAGCGGTTCAGTGAGTCGTCGATTATTCTCAATGCGGTAGCGGGTCATCATGGCGATATTCCTCCTGATAATCCATTTACACCGCTGATTGCGGCTGCCGATGCGATAAGCGCATCTCGTCCCGGCGCGAGGCGTGAAACGCTCGAACGATACATCAAACGGCTCGAACAGCTTGAAGAAATAGCCAATAGCTTCAATGGTGTAGAGAATGCTTATGCGATTCAGGCCGGGCGCGAGATTCGCGTGATAGTCAGTGCCAATGACGTGGATGACGAGGCGGCAATGAAGGTCGCCCGTGATATTGCCAAGAAGGTCGAAGCTGAGATGACATATCCGGGCGAGATACAGATAACGTTGCTTCGCGAAGTCCGCTGCATAGAGTATGCAAGGTAGCAGATCGCAGCCTTTGGCCGCATCAAACTAAAAACTAAAATGCAAAATTATGGAATCCCAGCAGGCCGGGATATCTTTTTCTTATTTTGCCAATTATGTCAGTCTTGTCGAAAAACACGCACAAAAACAAGACGTTGATGATTGTAATACATGAAGATCAAAATCTTATGCATCGGAGATGTTGTTGGCAGGCCCGGGCGGCGAGCGCTGGCTGAAAGGCTCAGGGATTTGGCGCACGAGCTTGATGTTGATTGTATCATTGTCAATGCAGAGAACGCAGCGGGTGGGTCGGGGCTGACTCCACAGATTCACGATAAGCTCGGCAAGTACGGAGTGAACCTGATAACGCTGGGCGATCATACGTATCGCAAGCGAGAGATTATCAGCGTGCTCGAAACAGCGGACAACATCGTTCGGCCCGCGAATATTTCGCAACATGCGGCTGGTAAGGATTTTGCGATCTATCAGACGCGCAAGGGCGTTAGTGTTGGGATCATCTCTGTGATTGGGCGGGTTTTCATGAAGCCGGCGGACTGCCCTTATGCGGCGCTCGAGCGGGTACTGCCTCAATTAGTGCAGAAGGCGGATATCGTCGTGGCGGAAGTTCATGCCGAGGCTACCAGCGAGAAGGTGGCTATCGGTTACTTCCTGGACGGCAAGGTGAGCCTGTGCTACGGCACGCATACGCATGTTATGACGGCGGACGAGCGGGTATTGCCTAAAGGGACGGCCTACATCACCGATATCGGTATGACAGGCGCGCATGATTCGGTGTTGGGGCGAAAGACCGAGAATGTGTTAAAGTCGTTCAGAACGCAGATGCCATATCCGTTTGAAGTGGCGACCGGCGACGTAAAGATCAGCGGGATCGTTGTCGCGGTTGATGGCAATACCAAAAAGGCCGAGCTGATCGAGCGGGTGCAGGTCGATGTACAGTTTGCCGATCAGCAGAACTACGACAGCGACGATGGCAGGCCCGAATACTTCAATAATAACTTCTAATCCTGGCTTTCCATCCATCAAGTCCCTGCTTTGGTGATGGTTGGGGGGGCTATTCCAATATGGAAGTTGGCAGGATAATCATCACATGAAAAGCAAAGATAGTTACTGTTACATTGGCAATCGTATCGGTCAGGTTCGGGAAGTACTGCGGGCTAATCTCGGCAGCTTTACACGCCGTTTGCAGAATGTCTATGGCAAGGACCACAGTCGGAAGAACGGGCAGAACGCTCACTATAATCGAGTGTTAGCTATGGTGACTGTGCTGGGCGTCCTGTTGCTGATGTTTCCGGTTTTATTACCCCAAGCGAGAGGGGCGGCAACTGAAGCGGATGGTTTAGTTTCTGTAGAAGATTTCGAGCAGGAGGCTCATGGCTGGGAATATGTCGGAGGGTGGGAATTTCCCGGCGCCAAGGGCGAGATGAAACTGGACGCGAGTGAGGCTCATAGCGGTAAAAGCTCTCTGCGGCTCGACGCCGATTTTAGCGGTGGTGGAGCTTATGTAGGAGTCTGGGAGGATCTGCCGGAGAGTGAAGGCGGGGATTTGAGAGAGATACATTTTTGGGCCAAGAGCAAACATGTAAAACATATCGGCGTGCGGATTGTGGATAGTTCAGATCAGTGTCATCAGACCAATGGTGTGCGTCTTGCAGATACGGATCAGTGGCAAGAGGTGACATTGCGTGTTTCCGATCTCGTTGGAGGCGAGCACTGGGGCGGGGCCAGTGACGGCAAATGGCACGGTCCGGCCAAGGGATTCGGGCTGAATGTCGGCAAGGACAGTATGGGTAGTGAAAAGCAGGGGGTGCTTTGGCTCGATGATTTGAAATGGGTGAAGTCAGACAAGCCTTTGGGGACGCCAACGATTCTTACGTGCAAGTTATCTCAGAAATCGTGCAGGCCAGGCTATGGGGTTTATATTACGTATCGCTGGGATGCGATACCGATGGGCAGGGACTTTACGATTTCGGTGCATTTCAGGGATCGCGATGGGCGGATGGTCATACAGAACGATCATGCTCCTTCTGTGGGTACGGCGGTATGGTCGGGACATCTCGAGTATGAGCAGACTATTGTTGTGCCCATGACGGCGAAGAGCGGCGAGTATGATATTGTGCTTGGGATGTACGATTCAAAGGCTTCGAAACGCGGATGGGATCGTCAGGTGCTAAAGAAAGGTGAGGGTGTTAGCCTGTGGGGAAATGACCCGACTTCGTATAGGATTGGCGTGCTGAAGGTCGACGCGAAAGCCCCTTTGCCAAAATTAGGGCCTGTGACGCTCGATCTTAAGGACTATCGCATGAGCTTTAGCGAGGAGTTCGATGGGCCTCTGGATGTTTCTGCGTGGGGGCCTGGGACAAGGTGGATCGCGCATACGCCTTATTCAGGGGATTTTGGGGATGCGGGTTTTGCCAATCCTGAGGAGGATTTTCCTTTTACTATTAAAGACGGGATTTTGCGAATCGAGGCGAGGAAGAAGGATGGGAAATGGCGAGCGGGTTTGCTTTCGTCGAAGGATTCAAAGGGCAATGGCTTCGCTCAGAAGTACGGCTATTTCGAAATGCGCGCCAAACTGCCAAAGGTGGAGGGGATGTGGCCCGCTTTCTGGTTGCTCGGTGCGCCGCAGCTTGTCGACAAGTCGATTACGCAAATTGAAATCGACGTGCTCGAACATTACGGGGTTAATCCCAATGCGTTGTGCACGAATGTGCATTGGTGGTATCCTGACAAGAGCCATAAGGGGGATGGGAAGAATTTCGTTGTGACGGGGATGACGGACGATTTTCATAATTATGGCGTTATGGTCGAGCAGGACTTTATTATTTTTTATTACGATGGCGTCGAGCTTCGCAGGGTCACGACGCCTGAAGAGGCGAAAGTTCCACTGTATATTCTCGCCAATCTGGCGATGGGTGGGGGATGGCCCATAGACAAGGCGACGAGTCCATCTTATATGTATATAGATTATATACGCGCCTATTCCAGGAAGCCGTAAGTGTTGGTCTTCCGCGGGTAGTTGTTTTTGAATATTCTAACAAAACGACCTGGATTCGGCGCCTTCGCGGGAATGACAGTATGGTTATGGGAATGAAGGTATCGTTGCGAGAGTGACGGTATAGTTGTAGGAATGGCAAGTACATAAGAAGGTTTTGTTAGAACCTCTCATACGAAAACGCCCTGGGGGCATAGGGACAATGAACGAGGAAGCTAAAACGAAGTGGTATCATTTGAATACCTCCGTTTTGATTGCGCTGGCGTGTCTGGGGCCTTTCGGGTTGCCTTTAGTCTGGCGCAATCCACGCTATTCGCGGTTTACCAAGATGTGGATAACGGTCCTTGTTATCGTCGTGACGGTGCTGTTGTGCTATGCGGCGTACGTACTGATTGTTTTGCTCATAAGACAGATCAAGGACCTGATGGCGATGTAAGGCGTGACAACAAGTCTGTAAATGTAAAGCGGAATCGCAAGCCAAGCCTTAGCCAGTAACCGTACAAGATGAATTAAACTGTTCTGGCTTCAAGCTCTCAATGGAT
Organism: uncultured Pirellulales bacterium; assembly: GCA_964649005.1. Taxonomy (GTDB): domain Bacteria; phylum Planctomycetota; class Phycisphaerae; order Sedimentisphaerales; family Anaerobacaceae; genus CAZGMJ01. Next base: position 913 of record CAZYMD010000125.1, on the reverse strand, counting down.
TTGCTTTGGTTTTATGCTATTTGCTTTCCGAATGGTGTTAGGGAGAGGGCGGCGAGTTTCATGTGTTGTTTGGCGAAGGGGAGGCCTATTATTGTGATGGCGCATAGTATTGCGAAGAACAGGTGAGTCAGGGCGATCCAGGTGCCGCCGAAGAGAATCCAGAGTATGTTCATGATTGTGGCGAGTGTGCCGGAGGATTTTTCAGAGCTGCGGACGACCTTGCCAAAAGGGACCAGGGCGAGCAGCGAGAGCTTGATGCACTGGATGCCGAATGGGATTCCAATAATCGTCAGGCAGAGGGCCAGGCCTCCCAGGAGATATTCAAGGAAGAGTACGATTCCGCCAGCGAAGACGATCCATAGAATATTGCCGATCAGGCTCATGTGTTTTCCTTTCTCATAGTGATCGACTCCATACTATCGTTAGCGACCAAGCCCTTTCGCGGCCTTGCATCTCAATAAAAAAGCCTTCAACTATAATACTGCCGCACGCATGGTTAAAATTTATGACATGAATAGAATGTTGTCAAGGATGGACGCGAGCTTTCATTGAAGCGAATCTGTCGTTGGAGATGATATCCAGGGGCAATGCTGGATCGATACTCAATCAAGTTTAGCACATGGTCTGGCACAAGGTCTGTGATGACGTATATCGGGTTGCTCTGAGCTACTTGATATTGTGAGACATCGTGAGTGATGGATGTTAAGATAGCTTCCCCGCCCGGATGGGCCGGCTGGCGACTTGGGCAGGATGCTATGTGCATAATCTGGAGGCTGTCATTGTGAATAGGTTATGTTTGATCAGACTTTGTTTTAGCGTGGTGATTGTGCCGCTTGTTGTGGGGGCGGGGGGAGTTTGTAAGGGAGATTCGGTAGCCGGGCGGGCGTGGGCGTGTCATGTTATCGATGATTTT